>DOSQ01000126.1:0-298 GCA_003512125.1 Acidaminococcaceae bacterium | reverse complement strand
AACGCAAATCAAACTTAACATTGGGAACGACCAACCGGATGCGGACCAGCTTCCCTGCCTGTCCCTGCTGCAGCTTTGCCGGCATGTCGGCCTTAGGCGCCGCGTCTTTCAAAAGCTGGTAGTCCTGATTCATTTCTACCCGGAACACGTTGTTTCCTTCGCCCGGAAAAAAACTCCGGGTAAACCGTTTGCCTCCAATCTTGCAGACAATACCGTTTCCGTCTGTATCCCGTTCAAAATGCACCGGGGCTTCTGTACCGAGGATAGGGCCTTCTTCGTTCAGCGTATAGGAATCAAA
>DOSQ01000043.1:4524-7371 GCA_003512125.1 Acidaminococcaceae bacterium | reverse complement strand
TGGAAGACATCAACCTGCATTTTACCGGCGACTTCCATGCCATCACGTCCGCCCATATGCTGCTGTCCGCCATGCTGGATAACTCCATCCAGCAGGGGAACCCGCTGCACATCGACCCGCGGCGCATCATCTGGAAACGGGTCGTGGATATGAATGACCGGGCTCTGCGGAACATTGTCATCGGCCTGGGCGGCAAAGCACACGGCGTGCCCCGGGAAGACGGCTTCGATATTACGGTGGCCAGTGAAGTCATGGCGATCCTGTGCCTGGCTTCCAACCTGCACGACTTAAAAGAACGGCTGAAACGGATCGTAGTCGCCTATGACTATGACGGAAAACCGGTCACGGCAGAAGACCTGCATGCGGCCGGCGCCATGGCGGCGCTGCTGAAGGATGCGGTGAAACCGAACCTGGTACAGACCCTTGAACACGTGCCGGCCATCATCCACGGCGGCCCCTTTGCCAACATCGCCCACGGCTGCAACAGTGTAATGGCTACCCGTACGGCCCTGCGTCTGGCAGACTTCACCATTACGGAAGCCGGATTCGGCGCCGATCTGGGCGCGGAGAAATTCTTCGACATCAAATGCCGTCAGGCTGGCCTGGCCCCGGACGCCTGCGTGCTGGTAGCTACGGTCCGCGCCCTGAAGATGCACGGCGGCGTAGCCAAGGCAGACCTGAAAGAACCTAACGTGGAAGCCGTGAAGAAAGGCCTGCCGAATCTGGGCAAGCATATCGAAAACATTTTCAAATTCGGCGTGCCTGTAGTGGTTGCCATCAATATCTTTGCCCAGGATACCAAGGAAGAGCTGCAGGCAGTCTATGATTACTGCGCCGGCATGGGCGTCAACGTAGCCCTCAGCGACGTATTCGCCAAAGGCGGCGAAGGCGGCGTGGAACTGGCCAAAGAAGTGGTTGCCCTGGCGGAAAGCGGCATGGCCCGCTTCAAACCGGTATACCCGCTGGAGATGCCGCTGCGTAAAAAAGTGGAAACCATTGTGAAAGAAATTTACGGCGGCGACCGGGTAGAATTCCAGGCCAAAGCGGCCCAGGCCCTGGATCAGTACGAAAAAGAAGGCTACGGTAATCTGCCGGTCTGCATGGCCAAGACCCAGTACTCCTTGTCGGATAATCCGGCCCTGTTAGGCGCTCCATCCGGTTTCACCGTGAACGTGAAGAACGCCAAAATCAGCGCCGGCGCCGGCTTTATCGTCATTTATACCGGCGACATCATGACCATGCCGGGCCTGCCCAAGAAACCGGCGGCGGAAAACATCGACGTAACGGATGAGGGCAAGATCAGCGGCCTGTTCTGATGATTACACCTTGTGATAAGGGAACTGACGAATTGACGGATATTCCCTGTAATCAGGGAACATTGGTGACGGAATAAAATTGAGACCGGCAGATACTCCTGTCGGTCTCTTGTTGTCGAAAGGGAATTACACATGGAAACACTAATGATGAGTGGCCGCCCGGTGGCGGATGAATATAAAGAACAAATCAAAGAAAAAGTGGAAGAAGCCCGCGTAACAGGCAAACAGGTTACCCTTGCGATCGTAACGGTGGGGGAAGATCCCGCTTCCTTTGTGTACCGGAAACGCCTGCTGAAGATGACTGAAAGCCTGGGCATCGGCAGCCGCTGTGTGGAACTGCCGGGAACCGCCACTACGGAAGAAGTGATCGCGGCGGTCCGGAAGCTGAACGGGGATCCGGATATTTCCGGTATCCTGCCCATGATGCCCATGCCGAAGCAGGTGGACGGGGAAGCGGTGGGCGCAGCCCTGGCCCCGGAAAAAGACATGGACTGCCTGAACCCGTCTAACGGCGGGGCCCTGCTGATGGGCAAAGGCCGCTGGGCTGCCTGTACGCCCCGGGCCTGCATGGCGATCCTGAAGTTTTACAAGATTTCTTTGGACGGAAAACATGCGGTTGTATTAGGACGTAGCAACGTGGTAGGCAAACCGGTGGCGCTGCTGCTGCTGCAGGAAAACTGCACTGTTACCGTCTGCCATTCCCATACAAAAAACCTGCCGGAAGTAGTACGGCAGGCGGATATTATTGTGGCGGCTATCGGTAAAGCCGGCCTTGTGACACCGGATATGGTAAAACCCGGCGCGGTGATCGTAGACGTAGGCATCAATGTGACCGAAAACGGGATCGTGGGTGACGTTGCCCCGGAGGCAACGGAAAAAGCAGCGGCCTTTACCCCGGTGCCCGGCGGTGTCGGCGTGGTCAGCAACGTGATGATGATGGACGCACTGATCCGGAATCTGTAAGGTAGGAAGCCATGCGCAAACTTTACGGGGTGGCGGCCCTGGCTTTTACCGGGCTGATTTTTTACAATTCCAGCCTGCCGGCAGAACTCAGCGATGAAACCAGCTATTTTTTCGTGAACCTGATTGCCGGGATCAATTCCTTTCTGGACAAACCGGTGCCGCTGCCGGCGATGAATCATTATATCCGCAAGACGGCGCATTTTACGGAGTACTTTGTACAGGCGCTGTTATTGTGCAACGCTTTTCAGTCCGCCCGCACAGACCGTAAAAACGCCCACGGTTATATCTTGCTCCTGTCGCTGATGACAGCGGTGCTTGACGAGTATATCCAGCTGTTTTCACCGGGGCGGAGCGGCCAGGTGACGGATATCATGCTGGATTTCTCAGGCGGCTTCAGCGGCTGGCTGGTCTTTCAGCTGTGGAAACGGATAAAACAGTAAGGCTGTAGAAGCGAAAGGAATTTATTGAATATAATTGTATAAAATAAAACAGCAGCGCCGGGGAATACATAAGCAAAACATTGTGAGCGTTTGCGAAATTTCGTGAGATGAAATGAGCCGGCTGTGGC
>DOSQ01000043.1:0-4444 GCA_003512125.1 Acidaminococcaceae bacterium | reverse complement strand
CGAGTTTCGAAGCCACAGGCGAATGAGTCCATGAAATAGCAAACGGGAACAGTTTTGCGATGTATTCCCCGGCGCTGCGTTTTAACTTTTAAAAAATTTTAAATTCCGATCACCACACCGCCGCCATGTCCGTGGTGGTGGCCATGGCCCCAGCCGATGCCGATGCCGATCCCGATGGGGAACCCGCCGCCGGACCGCCGGTTTTCTTCCCGGGCTGCGTCTTTTTCATCCATTACGGTGAAAGAAAGGACCTTGCTTGTTGAAAAGTTACCGATCTCTACTTCGGCCAATACGTCGGCTTTGCCGCGGGATACGCCATAGACCCACTGCTGGCCGTGCTCATCCGTTTGGATCGTCAGCATATTTTCATTGAGACTGGTCAGCGTCAGGTTATAAGGGATGTTGCCGGGGACCCGGATCAACACTTTGCCTACGCCGTCTATCGGTATTTTTTTATAAGCGGGATAGACTTCCACCTTTTCCAGCAGCTTTTCCGTGGTTCCTTCCAGCAGTTCTGTCCGGTTTTCCCCGGGAAAGCGCCGGAACACACAGCTCTGGTCTTTGGCCAGCAGGAAATCTCCCGCAGCACCGGTGGAACCGGGGCGGAAGGCCCTGACATGGTAGAAATAATCGCCGGTCAGGACTTTATCCATACGATAGCTGTATTCCACCTGAGGATCCAGGCCTGTTTCTTCCGGATTGATGTTCAGCAGTGTTGCTACCGCCTGGTCCAGCTTTTTACCGCTGGTAATATAATAATCAGAAAGGGCTTTTTCCTGTGCGGCCCGACGTACAGCAGGCGCCTTTGCCGCAGGAACGACGGCGCCATCTTTATAGGTCTGCGCGGAAGAATCTGCTTTCCGGATATCAGCGGCGCCGGCACATACAGGAACAGCCAGCACTGCGGCAAGGACGGACAGTGTTAAAAGGCGAGCGGCCATCTGTTTCCATTTTTTCATGGTAAGAAACCTCCCTATCTGTGTTTTTGTGGTTTCGTATTGATCAGTGTCTCCCTAATACTCTGACTTACGATAACTTGAAATGACTAATACCTGACCTTACTATTTATTATAAAGATAAAATTAAATTTTGACAAATGCATGGCAAAACCAAAGTTTCCTATAAATTGTGAAAGCCCCCTGTCGCACAACAGGGGGCTTTGCATAGGGGAGAAAATGTATTGTCTTTTCGAATCAGTTTTTTGGAATCAGGATGTTACCGGCAATCAGATTACACCGGGCGGGGTTCTTTGGGACCCTGACCGCCGTGCGGTCCCCTGTGTCCTCTCGGGCCGGGTACTCCCTGGCCGGGACCGGGGCCGAAACGGTGATGGTCTTTCTTCCATTGCTCTTTTTCTTCCGGAGTCATCTGTTTCCATTTCTTCCAGAAGGCCTCCATACGTTCCTGCTGGCGTTTATCCCGCTCCAGGAAGCGTTCTTTTTCTTCCGGGGTCATATTTTTGGTACGGTTTTTCACCATCTGGTCGTGTTTCTGTTTAAAATACTCATGCCGTTCGTCTTCCGTCATTTTGGCGATTTTTTCACGTTCGGCTTTTTTCGCGGCCTGACGTTTTTCAAAGGCTTTCTTTTCGTCTTCGGTCATGTTTTTCATGCGTTCTTCATTGACGCGGTTGATAAAGTTCTCGGTAGCTTCATGCCGTTCCCGGTCTGACATGCTCTGCCAGTTTGCAAAGAACTGTTCCCGTTCTCTTGCTAACTGCTGACGCTGTTCCTGAGTCAGTTTGCCGGGCCGGTCCTTCTTTTCCCCGTGGTGTCTGTGGAATTCTCCTTTGTGGTGACCGGGTCCGCCGTGGGGACCTTCGCCGCCATGGTGTCCGTGGAACTTGTCATGGTGATGGCCGGGACCCGGTTTGCCATGGTGTCCGTGGTGCGGACCGGGTTTATGATGCCCATCCTTGTGGATACCGAAGGGGGGATGGCCTTTTTCCATATCCGGCGCCTGCTGTTCGATTTTATTGTTGTAATCCAATCCTCTCTGCTGGGTTGCGGCATCTTCCGCTTCCGTAGCGGCAAATGCGGAGCCTGCCAGTACAGTGGCCAATACGCCTGCAGCAACTAAGCTCTTTTTCCAGTATTTAAACATGTTCATCTCTCCTTCTTTTTTATTTTTTCTGTCTTTTGCGTTTGCGTTTCCGGAACCGGAAGGCATTACGGCATGTTGAGTTCAGAAAAGTTTCCGGACTGTAGCGGCGTCATGAATTAAACCTGCCTGTGTGCCTTCTGTTCATGCTCATATTACTGTCAATTTATGACAAAACCATGTTTTTTTCCAAACAAAAATATGTTTTTCCTTTTGATGTTTTTGATGTATAATTAATCTGTATAAGTATCTTTGTAAGTCTGCAACGAGGGGGGCTGCATATGAACAAAGTATTGATCGCGGACGATAATGCGCAAATAACAAAAGTATTGAAAGATTACGCTGCCAAAGAAGGCTGGGGCAGCTATATTGCCTATGACGGGGACGAGGCGCTACGCCTGTTCCGGGAATTTTCCAGAGAGATCAGCATTGTTTTTCTGGACGTCATGATGCCGAAAAAAGACGGTTTTTCCGTATGTAAAGCCATCCGGGCTACGTCCCAGGTGCCTGTGATCATGATCACGGCCCGGAGCGAAGACGCGGATAAAATTCTGGGACTGGACATCGGGGCAGATGATTATATCGTGAAACCGTTCAGCGCGGCAGAGGTCATGGCCCGTGCCCGGGCGATCCTGCGGCGGATTCCCCAGCAGGAGGAGAATAAATCCCGTAAACTGACCGTTGCCAACCTGAGTATTGATATTGATAATTATATGGTTACCATTGACGGGACGGAAGTGCCCCTGACCAAACGGGAAAAGGAACTGCTCTGGCTGCTGGCGTCCAATTCCAAAAAGGTCTTTTCCCGGGACAACCTGCTGGACAGTCTCTGGGGATACGATTATTTCGGGGACAGCCGTACGGTGGATTCCCATATCAAACGATTGCGTGCCAAACTGGACGCCTTTGAACATCCCGGCTGGGCCGTGAAGACAATCTGGGGTGTGGGCTACCGGTTCGAAATCGCGGAGAAGTAAAAATTGTTCCGTTCGTGACCGGGTTTACGGACGGATGCCATCCGGTAGTTTTAGCCGTTTTGTTGCAGCGGCGGAATGGAGAGGGAAATGTTTAAGAGTAAAATAGCTGCGAAGTTGGCGGCCTATTTTGCGCTGGCCATTTTAGTATTCGCGTTTGTCATGGCCTTTTCGTTCGGCCATTTTTTCCGGGAGAACTTCATTGAACGGCAGCAGCGCTCGCTGGCCCACAGGGCAGCCAGCGTAGCGGCCATTATGGGGGACAATCTGGAGCGCTCCCGGTTGCGGGAAGCAAATGAAAAGAATACCGGAAACGCTGACGCCCGTGCTGCAAACAACGCTGGCAGCGGCACGGAGACTCCTGCTGTTTTCGGGCAGGATGCGGCAGGGAAAGCAAATCCGGATTCCGGGGGCAAGGCGGTGAATCCGGCCACCCTGTTGCGCTCCCGCCGGCTGATCGCCTATGTCAATATTATTACGGCAGACGATGTCTGGGTGGCAAACAAGGATGGGGAGATCGTGATGCGGACTCATATCCCGGAAGGGGATATGAAAGAAGTTCCCTACAATATCCGGGGTCGTGTGGAACACCATAACGGTCCCCAGGGACGGGATATCCCTCCTGTCTTTGAAGGTACTACTACGGTTAATTCCCTCCCACAGGTCTACCGGGACATGTTCCGCAAAGGCTTCAGGGGAGAATCCTCTGTACGGGAGGAATTTGACAAACGGATCAATGAGATGATGGTCCTGGCCGCGGCTCCTGTTTATGACAAAAATGGTGGAGTAGAGGGGGTCCTGATGCTGCGGGTGCCGGTGTTCGGCCTGCGGCATGCATTCTATGAGGCGCTGGAAGTCTTCGGCGGCTGCCTGGTGCTGGCACTGATCCTGGCGCTGGCGACGGCCTGGTTCCTGTCCCTGAAATTTACCAGACCGCTGAACAAGATGAAAGATACGGCAGAAAAACTGGCTGCCGGCGATTATACAGCCCGGTGCTTTGTGCAGCAGAATGATGAGATTGGCGAACTGGCTGCCACTTTGGACAGTATGGCCGGGAAACTGGAGCAGGCCGACAGGGAAACACGGAAAACGGAAAAACTGCGGAAAGAATTTATCGCCAATATTTCCCACGAGCTGCGTACGCCGGTCACGGTGGTGCGGGGCAGCCTGGAAGCGCTGCGGGATAAGGTGGTGACGGAACCGGCCGATGTGGAACGGTATTATGATACCATGTACAGCGAGACCCTGTTCCTGCAGCGGCTGATCAACGACCTGCTGGATCTGTCCCGACTGCAGAATGTGGATTTTCCCATTGAAAAGGAACCGCTGAACTTCTGCGAAGTGGTACAGGGCGCTGTGCGAAGTGCCCG
>DOSQ01000008.1 GCA_003512125.1 Acidaminococcaceae bacterium | reverse complement strand
GCTTGTTGTTTTGCAGATGGTATTTCATGTTGGAAGCCTGATATTTTATTTGCTGTAACGCGATTTTACAGTTTTGTAAAAGCTGCCTGAAAAAATTTGATAAGCTATCCATGATGTTCTCCGAATGAAAAATGGAAAAAATTTTATAAAATTAATATAGATTATTATTTAGATTTATAAATTATAACATCTTTTATATGAATATGAAAGAGAAAATGAATTTTCTGAACAATGCTATTACTAATCTTTCTAAACATCATACGGAGGTGCATGATGCAATTAAATATGCTGAACATGGCTAACTGATACGAAAAAATTCACAATTTTTTCAAAAACGATTTGACTATATAGCAGGTATATGGTTTATAATACAAAAAGATTTTAATTAATAATATATATTAATAAACGACGTTATCTATATGTATGGAGGAATAACGTGAAAAATATAATTTTACTGTTGTTATGCAGCTTTTTGATGACAATACACATTAGCGCTTTTGCAGCGAGGCAAGCGGAACCCATTCCCGAAAATCCCATGGACTGGCACATCAGCTCCTCACCGGAACTGAGCGAGGCAGAAAAAGAAGCGGCCCGCTGGTCCCTGATCTTGGAAAATGATTTGGGAATTTACGCCTACGATATGAGCACGTTAGGTTATGTTACAGATAAAAAGGGTACAGTGGATACGAATCTGGTGGGAGCCACAGTCAAGACGCTGTTTACCGATAAAAAAGTGCTGAAATCAGTACAGGAGCAATACGCCTCCAAACTGAACGGGAAAGAAAAAGTGCAGTACTGCCTGCTGGATATGCAGTACAACATGGCGGACCGCACCTACACCGTAAAAGAAATGCAGGTCTTTACAAATAAAAACAGATTGATTGAAACCAAAAAAAATAAAACCGGCTTTGTTCCCATTCCGGAAAAAACTTTTGCCGAAGCCATGTTTGAAATCTGCCAGCAGTTTGTAACCGAGACTGCGGCGGCAGGTGCAGGGGAAGAAAAACCGGCGCTGTTAAGCAATAATTAAAATCGGTTACTGTTTCGTGCGTTCGTTTACGGACTTGCAAAAATCTGCAGACAACGCCCATAATTTTTTTAGTTTGCACCGCTCAGTACGGCAGGACCATGAAAGACTGGCTGCGGGAAAAGCGTACAATAAAAATTTTTTATTGAGGAGTGTAAAAACATGAAGACAAGCAGAAAAGGTATGTTGATGGCCGCACTGATCTGCGGCACGGTTGCGCCGGTTCTTTTCAGCGGCAGCGCTTATGCGGCGGAAACAGAAGAAAAAACTGCTGACGAGGTATTACGTGCGTTTGAACTGAACCCAATGGTAATTACTGCCCAGAGAATTGATACTAGTGATTTGGAAACACCGGCAAGTACGTCTGTCATAACAGCTGCCGATATTGAAAGGAGCGGCGCAAAAACAGCTTACGAGATTATTGAAAGGCAGGTCGGCCTTACAAATAATGCCTATGGACCTGGTGGCCGCGAATATGGCGGTTCTTCATCCCGTATCGTAATGAGAGGCCTTGATAAGGGTACATTGGTATTGGTTAATGGAGCTCCTTATAACCTGATGAACTACAACAGCACAGAAGGTATCCCCGCGCAGGCAATTGAAAAAATTGAAATTGTCCGTGGTGCCCAGGCAGCATTGTACGGTGCAGAGGCTGTTGGCGGAGTAATCAATATCATAACTAAAAAAGGCGGCCCCAATAAAACGACCATTTCTTACGGCGCAGGGAATTATGATCAGAAATGGGCCATTTCCACTTCCGGAAAAAATTATATGGCTTATCTGAGTAAAGATTATTTTGGCGATGTTGATAGAACCAATAAAATTTTTGAAAAATCAACTAGAAAATGGAAACTTCGCAACAGCACCAAAGATAATGCGTTTGTCTCCTTTTCTCCTATTGACAAGCTAAGTATTCAGTGGGCACATACGAAGGGACGGTTTTATAGGGACTCTTGGACAAGAAGCACGGCTACAGGTGAGCTGACAGGTAAAGGCACTACTTACTATTATCCGGAAACCCGGGATAATGTAAGCGCGATTTATGATGATAAAGAAAACATGTTCAAGTCAATCATTGCCTATAATCGCCGGAGAGTAGATCCTCGTCAGGGGGACATTGAAGACTGGAAACATGGAACTATGAAGTGGAATAACTCTTCTAACTGGGATTTGAACAGTTGGACGTGGGATACCCAGAAGGGATGGAAACTGCGTGGCGATAAAGATACTTTTGTTGTGGGGTTTGATTTCCAAAAAGAAACAGCTAAAACTTATAACAAAGACTTTAGCAGCAATAAGGGCGACAGAAAAACATATGCTTTGTACGCCTCTTACAAATATCAGTTTTCACCCAAATTTTCAACGACCTTAGGAATGCGAGCCATGCATGTAGATGATTATGGCGATGACCAGAATAAGTTCCTGCCGCAATTTCAGACATTGTATAAAGCTAATGACAAAACATCTTGGTACGTTAACATAGGCAAGTCTTTTGAAATGCCGGCTTTAAACCAGTATTTTGACAGAGAGGGAATCGAATCTGTTGAACCGCAGGAAGGCTGGACTTATGAAACTGGCGTGAAAGTTATTAACAAAGCAAATTCCTGGAAGTTTGATGTATTCCATATGGATATTGACGGGAAATTTGAATGGAAATACAGAGATCCTTCTAACCCGAGAACGGCTTACCTGACAAATGTAGGTAACTGGAAGAATACTGGCGCGGAATTAGAATACACTCAAAATGTAAATGATAATTTGAAAATGCGTCTCGGGTTGATGTGGGCAAATCCAAAATCTAAGGAAAACGACGATTCTCCTTATGTTCAAGATGAAGCAAAGCTTCAGCTTACGGCAGGAGTCGATTATCAGATTGGTAAATTCACCGCAAATCTGAACTACCTATTTGTTGGCAAGAGACAGGACTCTTATTACAACAAACTGGGACAGAGCGCAAAAACGTACGGCTATGATCATAAGGTTCCCAATCGCAGCCTTTTGAACGCAGCATTTACTTATAAAGCAGACGAACATCATTCCATGCAGTTAACGATGAATAACATTTTGGGCAGAAATGATACTATTAACAAATATGAAAACTGGAGCATGCCGTACAATTGGATGCTGACCTACAATTATACATTCTAATAATTAATAATATCAGTATATTAAGCGGCGCATTAATGCGCCGCTTTTTCAATAGCGCTAAACTGGCTATGAGTGAAGTTAAATTTTAATTTACATCATGCGTTTAAATAAAATAATTTATGAAATCATTATAATTATTCTTTCTATCTTTTCACTGTCAATTATAGGATGCAGTCCAGCGGTCAGCAAAAAAGCATTGCCATACATGAAAAATGAAAAAACATATCTTGGCCTTCGTGATGTTGAAGGGCATGAAATCAAAAATTTTCCGCAGCCTCGTCGTATTGTGTCTTTAACCATTCGTTCCGATGAAATTTTGATGGAGCTGGCGGAGGAGGGAACTGTTATTGCATTAAGCAAGTGGGCCGACGACCCGGTTGCTTCCAATATTTCAGAAGCGGCAAAACAGATTCCTTTACGCGCCTTGCCATCGGAAGAAATGATTTTGGGTATGAAGCCGGATTTGGTTGTTGCCTCCCAGTCCCAGCCCTATGACTTAATTTATCGGCTGCGCAGTCTGGGGATACCGGTTTATGTTTGTCCACTTGCACACAATGTAAAAGATACGGAAAAATTAATATTGGATTTTGGAAAACTGTTGCATAGGGAACGGAAGGCTAAAGAAATGGTTGACCGAATGGAAAATGTGATTCGATACTACGCAGAGAAAATTTCCAAAATC
>DOSQ01000130.1 GCA_003512125.1 Acidaminococcaceae bacterium | reverse complement strand
TGACGGTAAAGAGCTGCAAATCAGGGTTATAGGCGGACTGGACCCCAAAGTGGGCCGGAAAGGATCAATCAAAAGCGATCTGGCAAAAAGTTATTCGGTGGACAGGGATCAGAACAGTGTTACTGTGCGGGTACCCATGACGAAAAAAGTAGAGCGGTCGGACGTAAAGAGTTTTGTCCTGAAAAAGGATGCCTCAACCGGAAGGCCGCCACGCCTTGTAGTGGATGTTTCCACTAACAAAGTGAGCAATGCTTCCATGAAATATGGGGCGACTTCGGTGCGACGTCCGGTAATACGTCCTTCCCAGGGGCCGTCTACCCCGGTAGGAAACCGGATAAACTTTGCCACGACGGGTGGACTGAAGGGCAAGCGTATCACCATCGACCCGGGTCATGGAGGTTCGGATCCTGGCGCTATCGGGCCGAAAGGCAACAAGGAAAAAACATCTACACTGCAGATCGCCAATTACCTGAAGTCTTATCTGACATCAGCCGGTGCACTGGTATCTATGACCCGTACGTCAGATAAAGACGTATACGGTCCTTATGCTTCGGCTAAAAACGAACTGCAGGCGCGGGTAAACGTAAGTACCCGCAACCGGGCGGACGCCTTTGTCAGCATCCATCACAATGCGAACAACAACCGCAGTATTGGCGGCATTGCCACCTATTATTATCCGAAATCCGGTTACGATTATAAACTGGGTAATGCGATTCAGAAAAAAATGGCTGCAGCGTCCAAACTCAGGAATATGGGAACGCAGCAGGCAAACTTTTATGTGGTCAAGCGTTCCTACATACCGGCAGTTTTGCTGGAGGTGGGCTTCCTCAGCAATTACCGGGAAGAACAGCTGATCAGCAGCGCGTGGTTCCAGAAGACCATTGCCAAAGCTGTATTTGACGGATTAAATGAATATTTCGGCGGTTGAGGACAGGAGGCGCGTAACCATGTTGAAAAAAATAAGCATGTTGCTGATGTTTGTCCTGCTGCTGACGCTGGCGGGCTGTGAACCGACAGAAAAGATTACAGGGAAAAAAGGCGAGGTAAAAGACGTTACCGGTCAAAAGGATCCCATTACGACGGTTGTGAAAGATCCGAATCCTCTGACCAAGGAGTTTGTGGTATATCGCGTACAGAAGAACGGGGAAGAAATCCTGATTCCGGAAAAAGTACGGTATGCTGCCGGAAAGAAGACCCGTGAAGAGGCTGCGCTGGATGCATTAATCCATACGGATCCGGTCTCCAAACAGCTAACCAACCTGTTCCCACCGGGAACCGATGTGCGCAGCGTGAAAGTCAAAGGGGATACGGCAACGGCTGATTTTAACCAGAATTTTGCTTCCCGGGGGCAGGGCTCCTATACAGAGCGGATGATGGTAAATGCAGTTGTCTGCACACTGACTGAGTTCCCTGAAATTAAAAAAGTGAAGTTTCTGGTAGAAGGAAAAGAGATTGACACCATCAGCGGGCATATGGACCTGTTAGATCCGCTGACGAGGAACCCGGATGTGCTGAAAAAACCGGGCGGGGAAACGAAAGCGGATAGTACAGAAAAAGATAAAAAGTGATTTGTTCAGCGCAGTATTTCTGCTGCGCTGAAATTTTGTAAGTGAAAAGGAGATAATAAGTTTTATGGATACCCACTCGCATAAGAAAAAGCATCAGACGGATAATAGTTCTGACGGCGCCGGACCTGTGCCTGAACCCCTGCCGGGCCTGACCGGTATTACATGGAGGAAGGAATCGGACGGCCCCGGAACAAGTTTCTTTCTGGCAGATGAGAAGGCTACGGAAAAATTTGGCAGGCTTCTCGGAATGCTGGCTGCCGATGGGGATGTGTACTGTCTCAGCGGCGATCTGGGCGCCGGCAAGACGCTTATGAGCAAAGGTGTCTGCCAGGCGGTGGGCGTGGAGGATGAGGATGTTGTGAGTCCTACTTTTGCCCTGATGAACATCTATAACGGGAAGCTTATGGAGGTGCGGCACTTCGATTTGTACAGGCTGGATTCCCCGGAAGAACTGGCGGATATCGGCTTTTATGAGTATGTAGGCGGCGAAGGAGTATCTTTAATAGAGTGGGGGGATCTGTTCCAATCAGAACTGCCCCCGGAATATATGCAAGTGAATCTGTCAATTGTACCGGGAGGGCGTGTGGTGGAACTGATCCCCTTCGGTCTCCGGTATGAAGCGATAAGCAAGGAAGTGTTGCGGCATGTTAACGCTGGCGCTTGATACGGCGACGGGCGTATGTACGGTAGGGCTGGTGCGGGATGGAAACGTGCTGGCAGAATATGATATTTCTGTCGGGTTGACGCATTCGGAAGGACTGATGCCTCAGCTGGATCAGATGTTTGACCGTACGGGAATAAAAAAAGAAGAGATAGAACGAATCGCTGTCAGTATGGGCCCCGGATCATTTACGGGGCTGCGGATCGGACTTGCAGCGGCGGAAGCAATGGCTTATGCCTGGGGATGCGGTATCTGTGGTGTCAATACACTGCAGGCTATGGCCTATAACATTCCGGTGGACGGCGTTGTGCTGGCTCCGGTGCTGGATGCCCAGAAGGGAAATTATTATACCGCGTTCTATATCTGGGAAAAAGGCGAGGTACAGGAACTGCAGCCGGTGGAGATGGCAGACGGGAAAACTTTGGTGCAGCAGTTGCAGGCACTGGGAAAACCGGTACTGATCATGGGTGAATGCGGAAAACTGCTGAAGCAGGAACTGCCTTCCGGAATTGCAATTGCGCCGGAACAGGTGCGCATGCCGAAAGCATCTTCCGTAGCATTGGCAGCGGAGGGGCAGGAAGCGCTGACAGGGAAAGATATTTTTACGCTGCGCCCGTACTACATCCGTAAATCGGAAGCGGAGGAACTATGGGAGAAAAGACACCCGAAAGCATGATTCGTGTCCGATTCTGTGAAGAACCGGATCTGCCGGCCGTCATGGAACTGGACAGGGAAGCTTTCTTTGATCCCTGGAGCCGGGAAACATGGCTGCGGGAATTACATAATTCAATTGCTGTCTGGATTGTGGAAGAAGTCGCGGGGGATATTGTCGGTTATGCCGGCATCTGGGTTGTTGCCGGGGAAGCGCAGGTCATGCGGGTGGCTGTACGAAAAGAACTGCGCAACCGTGGCCTGGGCCTTGCGCTAACAAAAGCGTTGCTTCAAGAAGCCCGGGATGCCGGAGCAGAGTCTGCGACGCTGGAAGTGCGGGAGAGTAACCGGGCGGCCCGGACGGTATATGAACGCTGCGGGTTTGTATCCGAAGGTGTTCGCCCCGATTATTACGAAGATAATCACGAAGGTGCGGTCATCATGTGGATGCATGATTTTGGGAAAAGCTGATTGCCGGAATTGCAGGCTGACATGATATTATTTTTAGGAAGTACAGTATAATTCAGGGAAACAGGAATGGAACGGAAAGATATTTACGTTTTGGGAATTGAAAGCAGCTGTGACGAAACGGCGGCGTCCGTAGTGAAGAACGGACGGGACGTGCTGAGCAACATTATTTCTTCCCAGATTGCAATTCATAGAAGATACGGCGGCGTGGTGCCGGAGATTGCGTCCCGCAAACATATTGAACACATTTTGCCGGTCATTGATGCGGCGCTGGAAGATGCGCAGGTGTCGCTGGAGCAGATCGATGCGGTAGCCGTGACCTACGGGCCCGGACTGGTAGGCGCGTTGCTGGTTGGTCTTTCTGCGGCAAAAGCGCTGGCCTGGGCAACGGGTAAACCGTTACTGGGCGTTAACCATCTGGAAGGTCACGTATTTGCCAACTTTATAAATGACAAAAACCTGGAACCGCCTTTCCTGGCGCTGGTGGTGTCCGGTGGACATACCGCATTGCTGAAGGTAACAGATTACAACAGCTTTGAGATGCTGGGGCAGACCCGGGACGACGCGGCAGGGGAAGCCTTTGATAAGATTGCCAGGGTGATGGGATTGCCCTATCCCGGAGGACCGGAGATAGAAAGGCTGGCCCTGGAAGGGAATCCTCAGGCGATTGCTTTTCCCCGGGCCATGTTGGACGATCCGTTCCAATTCAGCTTCAGCGGCATGAAATCCGCCGTCATTAATTACCTGCACAATGAAGAGCAGGCACGGCGACCGGTGAACAAAGCGGACGTGGCGGCTTCCTTTCAGGAAGCGGTGACAGACGTGCTGGTGCAAAAAAGTGTGCTTGCCATCAAAGCCACCGGTTTAAAAGAAATTGTGTTGGCAGGCGGTGTGTCCGCCAATAAAACCCTGCAGCACAAACTGGCGGCGGCGGCGGAAAAAGCAGGAGCCAGGCTGGTACATCCTACTAAAATTCTGTGTACCGATAATGCGGTAATGATCGCCTGCCGCGGGTATTATATGTATCAGGCCGGCGTCATCAGCCCCTGGGACCTGAACGCGGTGCCGGCGCTGAAGCTGGGATATAAAAGCAGCAGGGAATAGAATTAAGTCAAAAAGTCAAAACAGAAAAAGAACAAAATTGCGATTTTCATAAAATCACAGGTAAAAATGAGAAAAACACCTGTGATTTTTTCATTTTCAGGGTGATTTTTTGAAAAACAGGACGTGATTTTCCGAAAAACTATGAAAAAAATGTAAAATCTGTGAAATTTGTCATTTTGACTATTGCATTTTTTTTGTATCTGGCTATAATGGTATATGGAAGTTGGCACTCCGGTTTTTCGAGTGCTAACAGATTTAAAATTATGTTGTTTTAAAACTCTCACAGAGATTTGGAACCGCACAAAACAGCTCCGGCGGTTCCGCAAATAAGAAAGGGGACATAGTAATGTTAAGACCGTTAGGCGCAAATGTTGTTGTAAAAGCTGATGCAGTGGAAGAAAAGACCAAGAGCGGTATTTTCATTCCGGATACAGCATCCAAGGAAAAACCCATGCAGGGTGTTGTGCTGGCTGTCG
The DNA here is from genome assembly GCA_003512125.1 of Acidaminococcaceae bacterium. Lineage (GTDB taxonomy): Bacteria > Bacillota > Negativicutes > Acidaminococcales > Acidaminococcaceae > Succiniclasticum. The sequence goes on along the minus strand of DOSQ01000130.1, from coordinate 1,170 downwards.
GTAATGGCGCAATCGTGGAAGGAAAGCGTTTTCCTGTTGATGTAAAAGTAGGGGACTCTGTTATTTTCGCAAAATATTGCGGTACCCAGATTAAATATGAAGGCGAAGAACTGCTGATCCTGGCAGAACGGGACATTCTGGCTGTTGTGGAACCGGATACCAAGAAGAAAAAGTAATTTTTGGTAAGAAGGCTATAAACCGTTTGTGAAACTTCCGCAGGAATGCTTCGCGAAAAAATATGAATGAAATCAATTACAAAGGAGATAATCAATATGGCAAAACAGATTCTGTTTAACGAAGAAGCCCGCCGCAGCCTGGAACGCGGCGTTGACGCATTGGCTGATGCTGTAAAAGTTACCCTGGGACCGAAAGGCCGCAATGTAGTACTGGAAAAGAAATTCGGTTCCCCTTCCATCATCAATGACGGCGTGACCATCGCCCGCGACATTGAACTGGAAGACCCCTTTGAAAACATGGGCGCCCAGCTGGTAAAAGAAGTTGCTACCAAGACCAACGATGTAGCCGGCGACGGCACCACCACTGCAACCCTGCTGGCTCAGGCCATGATCCGGGAAGGCATGAAAAACGTAGTAGCAGGCGCTAACCCCATGATCCTGAAAAAAGGTATCAAAACTGCGGTTGACGCAGTGGTTGAAGCGTTGAAAAAATCCTCCAAGAAGGTTGTTACCAAAGCTGCCAAGGCTCAGGTTGCTTCCATCTCTGCAGGAGATGAAGAAATCGGCGGCCTGATTGCTGACGCAATGGAAAAAGTCGGCGACGACGGCGTTATCACCGTAGAAGAATCCAAGACCATGGAAACCCATCTGGAAACTGTGGAAGGCATGCAATTCGACCGCGGTTACATCTCCCCGTACATGGCTACCGATGCGGAAAAGATGGAAGCGGTTATGACTAATCCGCTGGTCTTCATTACCGACCGCAAGATCAATGTAATTCAGGACATCATGCCCGTATTGGAAAAAGTGGTACAGGCCGGACGTGAACTCCTGATTATTGCAGAAGATGTAGAAGGCGAAGCCCTGGCAACCCTGGTTGTCAACAAACTGCGCGGTACCTTCAAGGCTGTGGCTGTTAAGGCTCCCGGCTTCGGCGATCGCCGCAAAGCCATGCTGCAGGATATCGCTATCCTCACCGGCGCTACCGTAATCA
>DOSQ01000150.1 GCA_003512125.1 Acidaminococcaceae bacterium | reverse complement strand
TTTTTGTTTTGATTTTTTGTTTTAGTTTTAGTTTAGTTTGGATTTTTGGCCTGGTTTTCTTCCTTTAGTATTTTGTTGCTTCAGCAATTCTGCCGGTTATTTGCCAGAGTCGCATCCATGCTGCCGCTACGGAAACCGGCCAGGTCCAGCGTCACATAATTGTAACCCAGTTCCTTCAACCGCGCGATGACCTTGTTACGGGTGTTTACCTGTGCCATCAGGGTAATCTGGGAGGGCTCCACTTCAATGCGGGCCAGCGTACCGTAACTGCGTACCCGGATATGGGTAAAACCCAGTTTTGTCAGAAACTCTTCGGCCTGTTCTATCCGCGCCAGCTTTTCCGGTGTAATGGACTCACCGTACTGGACGCGGGTCGCCAGACACGAATAAGATGGCTTGGATGCCGTAAACAGGCCCATTTCCCGGCTCAGTTTGCGAATTTCCGCTTTGCTCAGGCCGGCTTCCTGCAGCGGACTCCGGATCCCCATTTCAGACAGCGCTTTTGCGCCCGGGCGGTATGCTTTTACATCATCTGCATTGCTTCCGTCCACCACATTGGTAAATCCTTCCTCTGCCACAAACGTTTTAATTGCGTTGAATATCGCTTTTTTACAATAATAGCAGCGTTCCGGCCCGTTGGCCACGAATTCGGGGATGCTCATCTGGTCAATATCCAGATAACGGTGTTTCACGCCCATGCGCTGGGCAAAGCGCCGGGCATCGTTCTTCTCATGTTCCGCATAGCTTATGGAAGAAGCGGTCACGGCAATCAGCTTTACGTGATACATCCGCGCAGCCACGGCCAGAAGGAAGGAAGAATCCACGCCGCCGCTGAAAGCAACGGCCACGTTTCCCATGTCTTCTAATATCTGCTCCAGTTTTTTTCGTTTATTTTCCAGTTCATTCATCAGGAAACCTCCCGAATTGCAACATTATAGTTCTTTAAACGCGTCCTGTCCGTTTTTTCGATTTGAGAACTCTGTAATGCCAACTTACATACAATTCATTTTAAAATGCTCTTCAGGAAACTCTGCAGCCTTTCATTCTTCGGGTGTTCAAAAATTTCTTCCGGCGCTCCCTGCTCCTGTATGTATCCGTCTGCCATGAATAAAACTTTTGTCGCCACTTCCCGGGCGAATCCCATTTCGTGGGTCACCACCACCATGGTCATATGGTCTTCCGCCAGGTTGCGCATGGTCTTTAATACTTCGCCGGTCAGTTCCGGGTCCAGGGAAGAGGTGGGCTCATCAAAAAGCATGATGTCCGGATTCATACAGAGGGCCCGGGCAATGGCCACACGCTGCTGCTGCCCGCCGGACAACCGCAGGGGATACTGGTCCCGTTTATCTAAAAGGCCTACCTTTTCCAGCAGGGCTTCCGCTTCCTTCTGCACTTCCGCCGGGTTCCGCTTCTGCACATGCACCGGCGCTTCCATCAGGTTTTCCAGCACTGTCATGTGGGGAAACAGATTAAACTGCTGGAATACCATTCCCATTTTACAGGCAATCCGGGAGGAGTCATCCGCATAATTCACGTTCCCCTTTTCATCCGTACTCACCAGCGTCTCGCCGTCGACCAGAATCGTCCCCCCGTTGATGGTCTCCAGTTTGTTCAGGCAACGGAGGAAGGTGCTCTTGCCGCCGCCGGAAGGACCGATGATGGCAACGACTTCTCCTTCGTCCACGGTCATGTCGATGCCTTTCAGTACTTCCAGTTCATCAAATCGTTTACAAACATTCTTAGCTTCTATCTTACGCATAATCTACTCCGCAGTTATTTCACTTACTTCCGCAGGCCGCCAAGGCCCGCGACCTTTCGCCAGGCTGTCTTTCTTCCGGGCTCAGTCCCATCTTGCGAAATGTTTTTCCAGTTTATTGAATCCGTACGTAAGGACCAGCGTCATCACCAGATAAAATACAGCTGCCACTACGAAAGGCATGATGTTAAAGTCACGCTGCACCAGATTGCGGGTGGTACGCAGCAGATCGTTCATGGCCAGTACGTAAATTAACGACGTATCCTTTACCAGCGTAATGGTTTCGTTGCTCACCGGCGGCAGGATGATTTTAAAAACCTGGGGCAGGATGATGCGCCGCATGGTCTGTGTGTAATTCATACCTAATGTTTTTGCCGCTTCAAACTGTCCCCTGGGAATTGCCTGAAGGCCGGCGCGGAAAATCTCACAGAAGTAGGCGCCGTAGTTCAGTACAAAGGCCAGCACCGCCGCCGGGAAGTCGTCCAGGCGGACGCCGATGACGGGAATGAAGGGCAGGCCGAAATATACGAACAAAAGCTGCAGCATCAGCGGCGTGCCCCGCAGCACGTACACGTACGCCGCAACCGTATTGCGCAATACCGCAAAAGGCGAAACCCTGCAGAACGCAAGGATGATCCCGAGAGGAATCGCCAGCACGATCGTAATAAAGAAAAGCCGTAAAGTGTCTACGGTCCCCATCAGCATCTGGGGGATGATTGAAATAATATAGTCCATAAAATGCTCCGTCAAATAACACGCAAAGGCCGGTGGTACAAACCATCGGCCTTGCTGTTACTTTCTGTAAAATTATTTTTTGTCTTCGTAACGGGTAATGTCTGTACCGAACCACTGCATGGAAATCTTCTTGCAGGTTCCGTCTTTCTTCATTTCATCCAGAACCTTGTCGATGCGGGCCGCAAATTCCTTGTCGTCCTTGCGGAAGCCTACACCTACCACTTCTTTGCCCAGATCTTCTTTCAGCACTTTGTACTTGCCGGGAGCCTTCTTCATGTAATAACGAACCAGGATCTCGTCAACAACCAGCGCGTCCAGACGGCCGGAGTCGATATCCAGGAATGCTGCTGCGAAATCAGGATATTTTTTGTATTCTTTGAGGCCTTTGCGCATATCGGCATACTTGCCGTCCAGCAGGTAGCTGCCGGTGGAATCGTCCTGCACGCCTACCACTTTGCCTTTCAGGTCGGCCAGGGTTTCAATTTTGGACGCTACCGGTACTGCTACGACCTGGCAGTTGTTGATGTACGGTTTGGAGAACTGGATCACCTTTTCCCGTTCCGGGTTGATGGTGAAGCAGTTCCAGATGGCATCAATACGTTTGCCGTTCAGTTCCGCTTCCTTGGCGCTCCAGTCGATAGGCTTAAAGGTTACTTCCATGCCGGCACGTTTGCAGGCTTCCCTTGCCAGATCGATGTCAAAGCCGACGATCTCATTCTTTTCGTTGCGGAAGCCCATAGGAGCAAAATTGTCGTCCAGACCGATGACCATTTTTTTCGGGCCGCTGCTGCCGCAGCCGACAACCATAAGCATCATCATTATAGAAAATAATACCAGACAAATCTTTTTCACGATGGAAAACCCCTCCCTCTTTCAGATGAATTCATTATACTTTATCTTGGTAAATTTGTAAAGAGGTAAAACAGGAATTTATATATCTCTCTATCCTTCTTTTTCACTGAGCTCCAGCCAGCGTTCCGTCAACGTTTCCAGTTCTTTTTCGATGCCGCCCAGCTGTTCTGACAATTCTTCTATTTTTGAAAAATCGTTTCCGGCCAGTTCGATTTCCCGGGCAATCATTTTACTTTCCGCTTCTTTTCCCGCTATGGTTTCTTCCAGTTTTTCCAGCTCAATCTTCTCGCTGAAGGTAAGACCGGTATTTCGTTCCTTCCCTTCCGCTGCCACAGTTTCCGTTTCCTTTTTTTCACCCTGCGGATCCTTGCTTTCCTGCAGGCGGTCCGTTTCTGTTTGCAAAGGAACTGCCGGGGTATTCATTTTGTTTTTCCTGTTTATATTTGCCAGGTTTTTAACCTGCGCCCCTGCTTCCTCCTGCTCCATGGCTTCCAACTGTCTGATTCTTTCATAGTCACTGTAGCCGCCGGGATACTGTCTCAGCACGCCGCCCGCTTCCACCGCAAAGATCCGCTTTGCAAAACGGTCCAGGAAATACCGGTCGTGGGACACGGCAATCACTGCACCGGCAAAGCTATCCAGATATTCTTCCAATACCGACAGTGTGGGGATATCCAAATCGTTTGTGGGTTCGTCCAACAGCAGCACATTCGGCGCTTCCATCAGGATGCGGAGCAGGTACAGCCGCCGCTGTTCCCCGCCGCTGAGTTTGCGGATGGGTACCCACTGCAGCTCCGGCGGGAACAGGAACCGTTCCAGCATCATGGCCGCGCTGATCAGCGTCCCGTCTGCTGCCTGTACATAGTTCCCTGCGTCCTTTATATATTCCAGAACCCGTTCGTTGCTGTCCGGGAACTGGCTGTGCTGGGAAAAATAACCAATCTTCACCGTTTGCCCGATGGTCACCGTACCGCTTTCAGGCTGCAGGCGTCCTGCAATGATGTCCATCAGCGTGGTCTTTCCTATGCCGTTAGGTCCGATGATCCCCACCCGGTCATCCCGCAGCAGGATATAACTGAAATCGTGGATGTATTCAATCCCTTCATAAAAACAGGATACGTGTTCCAGTTCCACGACCGTCTTGCCCAGCCGTGTGGCAGCAGACGTAATTTCCAGTTCCTGCCGGGTCATCTTTTCTTTGGCTGCCGCTTCGATTTCCGCAAACCGTTCCACCCGGTCCTTCTTTTTCGTACGCCGCGCTTCCGCGCCACGGCTGATCCAGGCCAGTTCCCGCCGGTAAATATTCTGCAGCTTTCGCGCGGCTGCGTTTTCCAGTTCCCGCCGCTCTGCCCGTTTCTGCAGAAAGCCGCTGTAGTTGGCCGTATACAGATAGCCAGTGCCGTTGTCCAGTTCCAGCGTACGGTTGATGACGCGGTCGAAGAAATACCGGTCATGGGTCACCATCAGCAGTGCGCCTTTGCGTTTCTGCAGCTGTTCTTCCAACCAGGCAACGGTTTCATTATCCATGTGGTTCGTGGGTTCGTCCAGAATTAAAAGATCAGAGGGACGCACCAGCACACCGGCCAGGGCCACCCGCTTGCGCTGCCCGCCGGACAGGGTCTTCATCTTCTGATTGAAATCGGTAATACCCAGGCGGTTCAATACTGCCTTGGCCTCGCTTTCCAGCTGCCAGGCAAAGTGCTGGTCCATCTGCTGCTGGATCTCTAGCAGTTTCCGCTGCACTCCCCCATCATCCGGGTGCAGCGCCGTTTCATCCAACACGCTTTCATAGCTCCGCAACAGTTTCATCATAGGGGACTCGCCCCGGAAAATCTGCCCGATCACCGTTTCCTCCGGTTCAAACGGCGGGTCCTGCGGCAGATATTCCATGACGCAGGTACCGTTGGGAATAATTTTCCCCGGTACGCCTGTTTCCGGGTCCTTTCCCCCATCCAGTTCCGCAATATGCCGAAGCAGTGTGGATTTACCGGTGCCATTGATTCCGATCAGGCCGATTTTGTCTCCGGTTTCAATATTAAAATTTACATTTTTAAAAAGTGTCCGTTCCCCATAACTGTGGGCCAGATTTTCAATCGAAAGAAGTAACATAGATCCACCTTGTTGATAAAAACAGTTTATAAAAGAAGCCTGCTGTATTGCAAGCAGGCTTCTACTCTATTGTACCGAAAACTGTATAATACCTGTCAAAGAAATACTTATTCTTCAAAACGGCCTTTCATCAACAGCCGCCCGTCCATCAGCGCCGTTCTCCCTTTGGCAAACAGGCCGCTGATATCCAGATTCTCATCCAGCACCAGAAGATCCGCGTCCGCACCGGCAGCAATGCAGCCTTTGATGCCCTCTTTGGCGATCAGCTTCGCCGGCGTAGAAGTAAGCATCCGGATCACTTCTTCCAGCGGCATGCCCATTTCCACCAGCAGCTTCACTGTCCGGTGCAGATATTTGGGGGATGCGTAAGTGTAGCCGATGCATTCACCCCGTCCATCAAACTTGGGCTGGCTGCCAAACGCATCGGAAGACAGGGTCACCTGTTCTGTCGTAACCCCTTCCATATGCAGCAGACCGTACAGCAGCTTGGCACTGTTCACAACTTCCGTTTCGTCCGAGCCGGCCGTGCAGTCCATATAACCGCCCATCCGCACCAGCCTGGCTCCGTCTTCAATCAGTTCCGGGCAGCGCAGCATATGGGTTGGCAGGAAATGCTTCGGAGGCAGGTCGCTCTTTTCCAGTGCGTCAAACAACGGGTTCAGACGTCCCTTGCCACTGCCCATGTGCATGGTCACAAGGCCGGCCGTGCCGCTGATCATGCCCGCCCGGCGTGCCTGCACCCCCAGCGCGATCAGTTCATCTGCACCGGGATTGGAACTGCGGTGATCGGAAACGGCAACTTTTACACCAATCATGGGGGTGAGCATTACGATATCTTTTTCAACACTGCCCATCAGGGTTTTAGGCGGATACATATAACTGCTGGTCAAAGTATAGACCGTCATGCCCTCTTCGGTCAGCGCCCGCGCTTTGGCTACCAGCGCTTCAATGCTGCGGGTAATTCCGTCTGTGCCCAGCAGGCCTATGCAGGTGGTAATGCCGTTCCGGAAGAAAATGCTCAGGCTGGAAGCGGGAACGCTGGACGAAAAGCCCTGTTCCCCGCCGCCGCCGCAGATATGTACATGCATATCAATATAACCGGGCAGCAGTTTTTTACCTGCCAGATCAAACACTTCCACATCAGGCAGCCCTTCATATCCGTCAATTCTGTCATCAATACGGCAAATCTTATCGCCGGCCACCAGCACGTCTTTTTTCCCTAAAAATGCCGGTGCATACACCTGTGCATTCTTTAACAGCTTGATCATTTGCTTTCCCCCTTGTAACTAAATGAATAAAGTGAATAAAACAACACGTTTGAAACAGCTTTTTAACACGGCTTCATAATTAATTTATTATATCACACAAATGTTAAAACCCGAAAGGACATACCGTGCATTTTTCGTTTTTACATCCAATGTTGCTGTTTAAATTTTGCAAAAATATCATAAAATGTGTCATCTTGTAACAACAGTTACATATTTAATCTGCGTGCACCGTATAAAAAGCATTGTAAATATGACAGGACTAATGTTATAATATCTCAACCGGTACCTGTTACCAAAGATGGTTCCTTTCCGACAGGCAGAGGCAAATCTTCTTTTCGGTCGTTTCCGCGTGCCGGCAAAAAATATAAAGGAGGAATCTCATTATGGACGAGAAAAAAAATGTCCAGGTAACAGAAGAAGAACCGATCAGATGGTACAGCTATGTAGCCCTTATTTTTGCCATCGTGTTCTTCTCCGGTGTGTTGGCAACCAGCAAAGAATGGTACAGCGTTTTTGATTTTACCGTATTAAACGGCACCTTCGGCAAAATTGCCGCTGCCAACGGCAAAGCCCTCACCTTCCGTGGCGCGGGCGGTAACGGCTGTCAGGATGGCTTCGCCTTTGCGTTGTCCCTGCTGCCTGCAGTTATTTTTGCCTTAGGCGTGGTAAATGTAGTAGAAGGCCTGGGCGGCCTGCGCGCTGCGCAGAAACTGCTGTCCCCCCTGCTGCGCCCCCTGCTGGGCATCCCCGGTGCCTGCGGCCTGGGCATGATCACCAGCTACCAGAGCACTGACGCCGGCGCCGGCATGATCAAATCCATGTACGAATCCGGCATCATCAACGACGACGAAAAGACCATCTTCGCCATGTACCAGTTCTCCGGTGACGGCACCATCACCAACTTCTTCTCTTCCGGCGCCGCGCTGTTCAGTATCCTGGTCACTCCCATCATCGTTCCCTTCGCCGTAATTATGATTTTTAAATTTGTCGGCGCCAACCTGATCCGCATGTATATCAAGTTCCTGAACAAGAAGAACAAAGTGAAGGAGGCGGCATGATGGCTGAAAAGAAAAAAGATAAAAACATTATTGACCTTTTCATTGAAGGCTGCCGCAAAGGCTGGGACACGGGTATCCGTAACATGATGCCCAATGTTATCATGGCCTTTGTCCTGATTAAAGCGTTGAACGTGACAGGTCTTTTAAAGATGCTGGGCGTTGTGTTCGCCCCTGTTATGGCCCTGTGGGGCCTTCCCGGTGAAGCGATCACCGTTTTGGTTTCCGCTCTCATGTCCATGGGCGGCGCGATCGGCGCTGCGGCCAGTCTTATGAGCTCCGGCGCCATGACTGCCAAAGATGTCACCGTCGTAATGCCCGCCATTTACCTGATGGGTTCCCTGGTACAGTACCTGGGCCGCTGCCTGGGTACGTCGGAAGTTGATTCCAAGTATTATGGCATTATGTTTGCAATCGCGATTGCCAATGCACTGATGGCCATGTGGGTCATGAAGATCGTTGTCGCGATGTTCTGATTTAACTCATAAGTTGGGCTTTCCTTTCACGATGCCCAACTTATTTTCCTTTAGCGAAGCGAATCTGTTTTACTGTAACCTTTTTTCTGAACGAATTATTTAACCCCAGCTACAACAGCGGATTGGAGAATAACATGACAGCATACAACATGGAACAATATATGAAAGACCTGGAATACCTCGTCAACATTGACTGCAACGCCCAGAATTTTGCGGGCATCGATAAAGTAGCAGCGTATCTGGCCAAAGACTTTACCGACCCCATGTGGCGCGTAAAACGGGTTGACTGCGGTCCGGACTGTGCAAAACCGCTGGTCATCACCAACACAGATGATACCAACTATGATGTGACCCTCTGCTGCCATATGGACACCGTCTTCCCGGACGGCACCGTGGCCGTACGTCCTTTCTCCGTCAAAGGAGACCGCGCTTACGGTCCCGGCGTCAGCGACATGAAATGCTGCTGCCTGCAGGGCACCCATGTTTTAAAAGCCATGGAAGCCGCCGGGAGCCTGAAAGACCTGAAAGTCTGCCTGGCGTTTAACTCTGAAGAAGAAATCGGCAGCATCCATGTTCTGGACTGGTTCCGGGAACTGGGTTCCCACAGCAAATACTGCCTGGTACTTGAAGCCGCCCGTGCCAACGGCGCCCGGGTACTGGAACGCAAAGGCGTGTGCCATTACCAGGTGAAACTGAAAGGCCGTGCGGCCCACGCAGGCAACGCGCCTCAGGACGGCCGCAGTGCTATTAATGAAATGGCCTACTGGATCCTGCAGCTGGCTGCGCTGACCAACTTTGAAACCGGCATGACAGTGAACACCGGCGTGGTAAAAGGCGGCAGCGGTTATAACAGTGTAGCCGCAGACGCATTTATGGATATTGACCTGCGTGTAGTAGACAAAGACCAGATTACTATTATGGAAGATGCCTTTGCCAAACTGCAGGAACATGCCAAAGCAGCAGAAATTGAAACGGAAATTATCGTACTGTCAAGCATGCCGCCCATGGCAAGCACGCCGGAAACGGCGGGACTGGTTGAAATTATCGACAACGCCAGCCGAGAGTTCGGTCTTTCCACGGAATGGGTCAAGGCCGGCGGCGGCAGTGACGGCAATCACATGGCCGGCGCAGGTGCGACCACGGTAGACGGCATCGGTCCTACCGGCGCAGGCGGACACAGCGAAGCGGAATATCTGGAACTGGCTTCCGTAGAGCCTTCCCTGCATTGCCTGGAAAAAATTTTGCTGGATCTGCAGGCCAAACTGTATAAGTAAATCAGGTGAACTGTTAACACTGTACAATCACTGATATCTTTTCATTAAACGTAAAAGGGCAGCCCTTCCAAAGCGAAGAACTGCCCTTTAATTATTTCTCCGTAATCCGTTACTGTTACACCCTTTCCGTTTATTTCCTGTCGCCCCTTATCCCGGAACGGCTTCAGCATTTACCCCAATATTTTCTTAATAACTGTTTCGTGAATCCTGACGCCGTTTTCCAGATATTTGGTATCAAAGTGCATATCCTGATGATGCAGACCGGGTTCCGCGCCAACGCCCAAACCGACAAACCCCACTTTCAAATGGGGAATCTTAACGGGATAAACAAAGAAGTCTTCCCCGCCGGAAGTATTAAATGACGGAATAATATTCTCTTTGCCAACTACTTCCGCTACGCTTTCCTGAACGATTATCCTAAACTCCGGATCAAAGCCTTCTGCAGCCGGGAAATCGGTATAGAACTCAAATTCTTCCACTTTAGCGCCAACAGCTGCCGCTCCGTTTTCAATGGCTTTAATGGTTTTTTCCCGCATTTCTTTCATGGTCTGATTGTCCTGCGAACGCATATCAAAGGTTATATCAGCAAATTCAGGAACAGAATTAAACACACCGGAATCCGCATGGAACCGTGTACATTTTACGCTGAAGGGGATACGCGGATCCATATGGATGGCATTTACTGCCGCAATGGCGCAGGTCGATGCATCAATGGGATTGATTCCCAGGTGAGGCCTGGCTCCGTGTGACTGCCTGCCTTTGATACGGGCCCGGAACTGACAGCCCGCTGAATAACGCATCTCGCAGATTGCGCCTCCCGCCGGACATTCCTGTAAGGGACGGATATGCATGCCAAACAGATAATCCACATCTTCCAAAACGTTGGTTTCCACGATTTTGCGCGCGCCTATGCCAAGTTCTTCCGCTGGCTGGAACAATGCTTTAAAACGACCCTTTTTGATAGTCTTTTCTGCCATGACCTTTTCACAAACGGCCAACAGCATAGAACTGTGGGAATCATGACCGCAGGTATGCCGGAATTCTTTTTTGCCGTTAATGATGTGGGTCAGTGCGTCCATATCCGCCCGGATACCTAACACCGGCCCCGGCACACCGCTGTCATATTCGGCCACAAGACCGGTCGTTCCCGCCAGGTTGCGTGTCACTTTGTAACCGGCCTCCTGCAATTTCCCCGCAACATAATCAGAAGTTTTGAATTCCTCTAATCCCGGTTCAGGAATTGTATGCAGATACCGGTAGTGATTTAATACATTGGACATTCCTTCATCTCCCCTCTTTAAAAACATCTTTCATTTGTATTGATAACCCGCATTTAAAACTGAACAATTTGTCTTTGTATCCGTTCCAATTATTTTTTCCCGTAGCAGTACCAGAAGATAAAACTTACCGCCAGCCCTCCCAAAATGTTGCCAAGGGTTACGGGAAGGAGATTTCCCATGAAAAAGCTTCCCCAGCCGATATTTGCAAGATTTACACCCGCCTTTACGGCCAGTGCCTGGTACGCGGGATTTGCCGAAGCAAAAATGCCGGCAGGAACATAATATATGTTGGCAATGCTGTGTTCAAAGCCGCAGATGACAAAGAACGCTACCGGCATATACGCCCCGATAAAACGGCCAATGGTATCTTTGGCGCCTAAGCTGATCAGCACGCCTATAGTCACCAGTACATTACAGAAGAAGCCAAGGCCCACCGCGGTCATAAACGACAGGGAACTTTTGGCTGCCGCTACCTTCATGGCTGAAACGGCAAAGCCGCCGCCGGACAAGTTCAGACAGCCCAGAAAAGCCATGCCTACAGCAACCAGAATCGCTCCCAGGAAATTGCCAATATACACCCACACCCAGTTCCGCAGCATGGAACCGAAGCTGGTCTTTCCTTCAAAAACCGAAATATTGATCAGCACATTCCCGGTAAACAATTCTGCGCCTGTCAGAATAACCATAGCCAGGCCAAAGGGGAACAGCAGACCGCTGACCATCTTCGCCAGCCCCGCATTGGGGATAGCATGGGAGGCCGTACTGGCCGCAGCGCCACCCATGGCGATCAGGAAGCCGGCCAGGATGCCAAGCAACAACATTTTACCAACAGGCAGCGAAGCTTTTTTCACGCCGGCCTGGGCATAGTTTTCCGTAAATTCAGCAGGAGTAAACAGGTTCATAAATAAGTTCCTCTATTTTAAAAAATGTGATGCTGCCTCTTACAGCTTATCAAATGCGTTAGTCAGCATCTTCATGACCTTTTTGCGGTCAATTTTCTGCACAATGTGCGCTTTCTGGGTTCCCGGAGGCGGCGTGCCGGGGAAGGCTACCGTCTGCCCATAGGAAATGGAATAGGTATCGTTTACGTCAATGGGCATAAACACTTCATCGGTGATGATGGACGGATCCAGCACATAACCGGCCGCCAGCACGTCCCAGATAAAGTTTTTATGGTCTTTATTCTTGCGGAACAGGTCCGTCATGTAATGCCGTTCCCACATATCCTTGAATACCGGGTTCTTGATGCGTTTCTCCAGATTTTTGAAATCTTTGTAGGTGATGGGTTCGTTCTCACAAACATCCAACGGGAAGAAAGTCTGCTTCGGCCATTCTGCCCGATACACTTTTTTGGCAGCTTCCGGATCCAGCCAGACGTTAAATTCCGCCGTCGGCGTGGTGTTGCCCGCATGCAGGAAGGCGCCGGCCATGTACACGATTTCTTTTGCCAGCGGCGCAATGGACGGATCTTTTTCCAACGCTTTCGCCAGGTTGCCGCCGGTACCGATAGCAACGATCGTTACTTTATGGGGATTATCCTTAATGGTACGGATGATGTAATCCGAAGGATCTTCCGCCTTCGGTCCAATGGTCGGTTCGCTCTTATAGCGGGTGCGGTAGGATTCTTCCCAGGAAACCGGCTCCGGATAACTGCAGGAACCCATGTAGGTTTCATGGCCGTAACCGAAATTTTTCCGTTCTTCCATAATGTTTTCCATCCGTCCGGGGCGGGTCGGTCTGTTGACGCCAACCATGACCGGGATATCTGTACGGCCCAGTCCTTCCAGATGGCGGATCGCACTGGCCGTACCGTCTTCCGCCCAGCTGTTGCCGATGACAATCGTAATGCCCTTCAGGTCCACTTTGGGAGAAGTCGCCAGCATGACCATGGCCACGCCGTCGTCAAACAGGTCCACCATATCTGCGTCCAGAATGACAGGGATTTTTTCTGGTGCTTTAACCGCAGGGGCTTTGGCAGCAGATACGGTCACGGGCATCGCCGTGGCGCCTACCAGAGCCGCAACGCAAGTCGTCTGCAATAAACGTTTCCAGGTTTTCATAGGAAGCCTCCCTTCGGATGTCAGAATATATTTTCAGACTTTAATTAAAAAAGTACATCCTTTTAAAAATATTATACACTAAAATTGAGTATGGCGCATTACCATTTTATAAAAAAGCAGAGACACCGGTAACGTGATGCGGCATGGAAATTCCTGTTCGCTTACCAGTGATACTTCTCCCCTTTGCTGATTTTAAACGCCCGGTAAACCTGTTCTGCCAGCAGCACGCGGATCATCTGGTGGGTAAAGGTCAGTTTGGCAAAGGACCAGCGGAAGTCTGCTTTCTTCCGCAGCACATCCGTATAGCCAAAGGCGCCGCCGATGACAAAGGTGATATGGCTGACGCCCTGCAAAGCCAGCATGTCTATCTTTTCCGCCAGTTCCGGACTGGTGATCTGTTTTCCCTGCAAATCCAGTAAAATTACATAGGAGTGCTCCGGAATGATGGACAGCAGCCGCAGCGTTTCTTTTTCCAGTACCTGCTCCCGTTCTGCTTCCGAAGGTTCCTGCGGCATCTTTTCTTCATTGATGCTTATGATTTCCAGCTTGCAGAAAGGCTGCAGCCGTTTCACATATTCGTCCATGGCTGCCGTCAGATATTTTTCTTTCAGTTTGCCTACACAGGCAATCGTTATTTTCATAGGTGTTCACCTGTTAAAAAAGCCGCCCGTTACGAGCGGCTTTTTGCTTTTCTTAACAAAACCTGCCTTCCCGGTAACTATTTAAAGGTCACCTGCAGAATTTCAGGTTTTAATTTCTCGGATACTCCTGCAGGACAACAGCCAGCGTCATCTGGTTCTCGTTCCGCAGTACCGTGATGTTGACCTGGTCGCCTACCTGATGTTTCGCGATTTCATCCCGCAGTGCGGCAACGGTCTGCACCTTTACGCCGTTAAACTCGGTGATGATATCGCCGGTACGTGCACCTGCCCGGGCCAACGGACCGCCTTTGGACAGCTTCATGATAAACAGGCCGCCATGCAGGTCCATATCGAAGCCGTACTGCTTGGCGATCTGTGCGTCAATCAGGGACGCGCCAACGTACGGATGGGCTACCCGGCCCTTGGAAGCCAGTTCTTTGATGATGGGTTTTACGTTATTGATAGGAATGGCAAAGCCGATGCCTTCCACGTTGGATACCGCGATCTTAGCACTGTTGATGCCGATGATCTCACCGTCTGCATTGACCAGGGCGCCGCCGGAGTTACCCGGGTTGATGGCCGCGTCAGTCTGGAACAGGGTGAATTTCTTTTCGCCGATTTCCACGGAGCGGTTCAGGGCGGAGATAATACCCACCGTTACGCTGCCCCGGAATTCCATGCCCAGCGGGTTACCGATGGCAATGGCGGGTTCACCTACCTGCACAGTGGAAGAGTCACCGAATTCCGCTACCGGCAGATTGTCCAGTTCAATTTTTACCACAGCCAGATCCGTGGCTGCGTCAGTCCCCAGCACCTTGCCCTGGGCGCTGCGTCCGTCTGCCAGGCTGACAATAATCTCGGAAGCGCCTTCTACTACATGGTTATTCGTTACGATCAGTCCGGACTTATCATAAATCACGCCGGAGCCGTAACCCCGTTCTGCCAGCTGTACCCGGTTGAAGAAGTCACGCACATAGGCTTTATTGGTAATACCCACTACAGTAGGGCCAACCTTTCTGGCAGCCTGCACGATGGGCGTATTCCTTGCGCCGGACATCTTCTTGTCAATTTCTTCCGCTTTCTTTTCCTGCTGTTGCTGTGTGGTCTGTTCAGTCTGGGAAGCCGGTTTCTTCGTATCCGGCGTAGCTGCAGCTTTTCCGTTGCTGCCACCGCAGCCGCTCAGCAGCATACTCATCGCCAGCAGCAGGCTGACAGTCACGGAGCCTGCCTTATTCAAAAATGTTTTGCTCATGGTAATCCTCCCATTCTTTATTTTTCACCACTTCGTCCTGCGAAGTGACATAGAACTGAATCTTTGCTTTCGGATGTTTCTGCATTACAATGCTGCGTACCGTATTCAACGCCAGATCCGGTGTGTTATTATCCTGACTCAGGTGTGCCAGAAAGACCTGCCATGGAAGCGTCTGCAAGGTTGCCAGCAGATGCCCGGCCGTTTCGTTAGCCAGATGACCCTTTGTACCCAGGATACGTTTCTGAAGTGGCGGCGGGTAGTGTCCGTTTTTCAGGAGAACCGGGTCATGATTGGATTCAATTACCAATACTTCTGCCCCGTCCAGCTCACGCTTCAATACATCGCTGACATACCCCGTGTCGGTCACATAACCAAACATGTGTCCTTTGCACCGGAATACATAGCCGGCCGGCTCCAGCGCATCGTGTGATACAGAAACGCTGCGCACCTGCAGGCCGCCTAAAGTCAGCTCAGTCTGAGGCGCAAGGATATGCCAGTTACACAACTGCAGATCCAGCCTCGGCAACGTCTGTTTAACACCACGCCAGGTTCCAGTGCTGGCATAAACAGGGACCGGAAATTTTTTCGTAAAAGTTTCCAGACCTTTTACATGGTCAATATGCTCATGCGTAATAAATACCGCATTTAAATCAGAAGGACGGATTCCCAGCTTCTGCATCCCCTGTACGATGCGGCGGCAGGAAATACCTGCATCTACCAACACCATACCGGCCTCGCAGCGCATCACTGTAGCATTGCCTTTGCTTCCGCTGGCCAGCACTGCTACCTGGAAACAGCTCATGCCTGTGCCTCTCGGTCCGTTTTCCCTGCTTTTCCTGCAGCCTGGCCGTCACCGGAGCATGCCAATTCATTTTCTTCCTGCATCAGTTTTACACCGGCGCTGCACCCCAGGCGTTCCGCTCCGGCTTCCAACATAGCTCTGGCCGTTGCGTAATCACGGATCCCTCCTGCTGCTTTCACCCGGAGGCCCAGTTTTTTCGCTTCCGCAGACAGCAATGCCACGTCATCCACGGTTGCGCCGGACTTATTGAAGCCCGTACTGGTTTTTACAAAAGCTGCTCCCGCCTTGGCAATGATACCGCAGGCGCGAATCTTTTCCTCTTCATTGAGTAAACAGGTCTCGATAATAACTTTTACAGGCGCTTTGCCCGTTGCTGCCACCACCTGCCTGATATCTTCCACAACGTAAGCGTTGTCCCTTCCTTTCAGAGCGCCCACGTTGATAACCATGTCAATTTCATCCGCACCGTTCTGCACAGCCCGGCGAGCCGCTTCTGCTTTCACTTCGGGCTCGTCACAGCCTAATGGAAAACCGACAACCGTAACGACCCTGACCTCTGTTCCTGCCAGCAGATGCTTTACCAGCGGTACAAAGCAGGGGTTGACGCAGACACCCAGAAATTTATGTTCACGGGCTTCCTGGCACAATTTGATCATATCCTGTGTCATTGCTTCCGGTTTCAGTAAAGTGTGTTCAATATACTGTTCTATCATAAGGTCCTCCCGGAATGGTTACTTGTTCTTGTAAAATTAATTTTATCGTATCTTTTTCTCTTTGACAAGTGTTATAATGAACAGGAAGCATCTACTTCTAACGGTTTTTACCGGGGCGTCTGCAACCTGTTTCCCCGCTGTTACGGGTTCGACCTGTACCGCCCTGTATTTGACAGAAAGGCACTATATTATATGGAAAAAATTGTATTATTACTGGCAAAAGAATTAAATATCAAACCGGCCCAGGCAGAGGCCGCGCTGCAATTACTGGACGACGGCAATACCGTGCCCTTTATCGCCCGGTACCGCAAAGAAGCTACCGGTTCACTTGATGAAGAACAAATCCGGAACGTAGAAACCCGTGCCCAGTACCTGCGCAATCTGGATACGCGCCGGGAAGAAATTTTAAGTTCCATACGTGAGCAGGAAAAGCTGACGCCGGAACTGGAACAGCAAATCATGGCAGCGGAAAAGATGCAAGTGCTTGAGGACCTGTATCTGCCGTACCGTCCGAAGAAACGCACCCGCGCCCAGATTGCCCGGGAAAAAGGCCTGGAACCCCTGGCCAACTATATCGTGCTGCAGGCGGATACGCCAAAAAGCCTGTCTGAACTGGCAGCGCCTTTTCTTAATGCGGAAAAAGGCGTGGAAACGGAGAGTGATGCCTGGAAAGGCGCCCAGGATATCGTAGCGGAAACCGTTTCCGACCGGGCCGATGTTCGTGCCCTGATCCGCCGCGTCCTCTGGCAGAACGCCCAGCTGGCTTCCGTGCTGGCTACCGACGAAACCACAGGCAAAGATTTCCTTATGTACAAAGAATACAGCGAGCCGGTCCGGCTTCTGCCGCCGCATCGTATACTGGCTTTGAACCGGGGCGAAAAGTTGAAATACCTGAAACTTTCCTTAAACTATCCGGAAGAAAATATGCTGGCGGAACTGCACCGTTTCCTGAAGATCAGGTCCGGAAACCGGTTTTCTGAAATGTATGCAGAAGCCTGTGCCGATGCTTACAAACGGCTGATCTTCCCTTCCATCGAACGGGAGATCCGCAATGAACTGACAGAAAAAGCGGAAAAGCAGGCTATCAACGTGTTTTCTGTCAACCTGCGGCAGCTGCTGTTGCAGCAGCCCATCGCGGGCCACACGGTCATCGGCCTGGATCCCGGTTACCGCACGGGCTGCAAAACGGCAGTCATCGACCCCCAGGGTAAAGTGCTGGCCACCGATACCCTTTACATTATCGGAAGCCAGCGCCAGCAGGACGAGGCGGAAGCTCATTTTGTAAAACTGGTGAAAGATTTCGGCGTTACCCTTGTTACCATCGGCAACGGGACGGCCTCTTTTGAAACGGAAGAGTTTACCGCCAAAATGATAGAAAAGCATAAGCTGAATCTGTCGTATTTAATTGTCAGTGAGGCCGGTGCTTCCGTATATTCCGCCTCCCCGCTGGCCAAAGAAGAATTGCCCGACCTGAACGTGTCCCTGCGTGGCGCGGTCTCCATCGCCCGCCGCATCCAGGATCCCCTGGCCGAACTGGTGAAGATCGAACCGAAAGCCATCGGTGTAGGTCAGTACCAGCACGATGTGAACCAGAAAGAACTGGGCAACGCCCTGGGCGATGTAGTAGAAAGCTGTGTAAACCATGTTGGCGTGGAACTGAACACCGCGTCCCCCGCTTTATTGAGCTATGTGGCCGGTGTCAGCAGCACCGTTGCTAAAAATATCATAACGTACCGAAATGAAAACGGACGCTTCCGGAACCGGAAAGAGTTGTTGAAGGTACCTCGCTTAGGCCCGGCTGCCTTTACCCAGTGTGCCGGGTTCCTGCGCATCGCCAACGGGACCAACCCACTGGACAACACGCCGGTCCATCCGGAAAGCTATGAACTGACGGAGAAAATCCTGACAGAGCTGGGCTGCAAAAAAGAAAACAGCGGCAGCCCTGCCGTACAGTTAGCTGCCGCCAAAGCGGATCCAAAACGGATTGCGGAACATCTGCAGGCCGGCCTGCCTACCGTTACCGACATCCTGCAGGCCCTGGCCAAACCGGGCCGGGATCCCCGGGAAGATTCCCCTGCACCTCTGAGCCGGAAGAATGTGACGAAGCTCAGCGACCTGCAAATCGGTTCTATTGTCAAAGGAACCATCCGCAATGTAGTGGACTTTGGCTGCTTCGTAGACATCGGGCTGAAGATTAACGGGCTGATCCACCGTTCGGAACTTTCCAACCGGCGTTTCAAACACCCGTTGGACATTGTCTCCACCGGGGACATCGTAGATGTGATGATCATCAGCATCGATGAAGCACGGGGACGGATCGGGCTGTCGCTGAAGAAGGTGCCGGAGAATAAAAACCGATAGAAAAAGTATATAAAAAGTATAAAAAAAAGCCCTTACAAGAAGGGCCAAATGAGGGGCTGTTTTATTGTGATTATAATATATCACAAATCACTGTATACTGCAAGCCTAATTTCTTATTTTTTAAAGGAATCTTTGTAATCCTGTTCCAGTTTTCTGGTATTCTCTCTGAATTTTTCTGACATTTTAACATCCTGCATTTCCGCCATCTGCCGGCGCATGTTGGGAATATCGGGAATCCAGTAACTGACACCATCGATATATTCCGGAGTTCCCGGTACCATTGCCATTTTCAACCCGTCTTTTTCCAACATGTCATGCATCACTTTACCCAGTTCCACCATTTCTTTCAAAGAAAGATCTGTCTTGATCATGGACATGATCTGCTTGGAAACACCGGGCATTTTGGCAATAATATTCTTTGATGCAATCTGTTTGTACAACGCCATAATAAATTTCTGCTGCCTGCGGATCCGTCCGATATCCCCTTCTTCATCACGGTAACGGACGTACTGCATGGCAGTTTTTCCATCCATATGCTGGTTACCGGGTCGCAGATCAATTTCAAAACCGGCATATGGATCATAATAATACATGCGTTTTTCCACGGTAATATCCACACCGCCAATGGCGTCTACCAGACCCTGGAACCCCTGAAAATCCACAACCACATAATTATTTATCCTGATGCCCAGAAAATCCTGTACGGTTTCCTGTGTCAGCTTATGCCCGCCATAGGCAAAGGCTGAATTTATTTTATCCCAGCCATGACCTTTGACTTTCACCCGGGTGTCCCGGGGAACAGAAAGCAGGGCTGCTTTTTTTTCACTTTTATCCATCATTACGACAAACAGGGTATCACTGCGCCCTGCGTCGTCCTTGCGGATATCACAGCCCATCACGACAATATTCTTTTTTCCGGATAAAAAGTCCATGTCCGCAATCCTGTCGAGAGACAAATCGCCCCACCAAAATGCGGCTATCGCTGCTATAATCAGAAAAAAAATCTTACGCAAAGTTTGCTAACCCCTTTCCGAACCGTTCGAGAAAACTGTGCAAAATTGCTGCCGTCATGCCCCAAATCACTTTATCCTCATACTGGTAAAAATAAATCGGATACTCCTGATGGAAATCTTTATGGGGATCCAGATGGGGTACCAGTTCAAAAGGAAAGTCATCTTTTCGGGTAACCTGTATGTGAGCCGTACCGATCCGGGGCTCATGACTCAAAAGCCAGGACAGCGGAACAGTAAACAACTCCGCAACTTCATCCCTGTTGTAATTCCATTGGGTATAACCGGTATCCTGAATCCCGTTATCCTTATCCGGATTCCAGATACCTGCAAACGGATACACCATAAAACCGTTATGCGCTGCAAAAAAATCAAGTGTCCCACAAAGCTTTATACTGTTATACGGGACTCCAAGCTCTTCGGAAGCTTCCCGTACAGCTGCCGCTGCAAAATTCAGATCGCCGCTCTCCCGGTGTCCGCCAGGGAAACAGATATCACCCGGTTGCCAGTCCAATTTACCGGAGCGTACTTCAAACAAAAGCTCCGGGCCGTTGTTGCCCGGAAGCAACAACAGGAGAACCGAGGCTGTCCGCATCACCACGCCTGTCTGATCCAGACGGGGGCGGCGGGCACTGGTCTCCTGTTGAATCCATGCAGCCATTGCATGTAAATCGTTCATGACTCGTCCTCCATTCCGCTCATCTGCCCTGGCGGAATAATCAGATCGGAAAATCTATTTCTTTTTTATTTTACAAATAAATCCCATAAGATGACTGCCGCAGCACCCGGGATTCCAAAGAAGCCGGCAATCAGCGCCTTGATAATGGTAATATGGATCGTCACGTTAAAGAGGGCACCGCCCAGCAAATTTGCAAGCCACAGTACAATGGCACCGATGATTCCGTTCCAGACCAGCTTGAAGGGAAGTGCCAGCAGTTTAACAATGATATACAAGATCACTACACCTATCGCTAATGAGCCCAGCGAAGCTATAATTTCCATGACTGCCTCCTTTTCTTTTCAGGGTAAAATGTTTTACAAACGGGTTCGTTCATCAATACAAAAATAACTATACTGTCCAAAGCAGTTACCATCGTAATCATTCTTTGATCCGGGTCCGGTTTTCAAGCGCTTTGGCCAGCGTTACCTCATCTGCGTACTCCAGGTCACCGCCCATGGGCAGGCCACGGGCAATGCGGCTGACAATCACAGGCTGCTGCCGCAGCATCTGCGCCAGATAGGCTGCAGTCGCTTCGCCTTCCACATTGCTGTTAGTAGCAAGGATCACTTCTTTTATATCGCCTTTTTCAAGCCGGAACAGCAGTTCTTTCACCCGCAGTTCTTCCGGTCCTATACCGTCAAGCGGCGACAGGCACCCGTGCAGTACGTGATACACGCCTGTAAAACCGTGGCTTCGTTCCATGGCCATGGCATCCTGCGGTTGTTCCACTACACAGATAGTGCTGTGATCGCGTTTCTCATCCGCACAGACTGCACAGATATCACTGTCAGTCAGGTTAAAACATTCTTTACAATACCGGATCTCCCGTTTCGCCTGCAGCAGGGTTTCCGCCAGCCGGCGAACATCTTCTTCCGGCATGTCAATGATATGGTAGGCCAGCCGGAGCGCCGATTTGTTTCCCACTCCCGGCAAACGCCGGAACTGGTCGTATACGCTGTTCAGCGGTTTAATCAAGCCTGCCATGTTACATTCCCGGAATCTTAAGACCGCCGGTCACTTTGTTCATTTCTTCTTCCAAAGTAGTATCCACCTGATGCATCGCTTCATTTACTGCCGCCAGAATTAAATCCTGCAACATCTCCACATCTTCCGGATCTACCACCTGGGGGTCCAGTATAACGCTTGTCAGTTCCTTTTTGCCCGTTACAGCGACTTTTACTGCTCCGCCACCTGCCGTGCTTTCAAAGGTACGTGCCTGGATATCCGCCTGCACTTTCTGCATATCCGCCTGCATCTTCTGTACTCTCTGCAGCATACCCTGCATATTGCCCATACCGCCCATTCCGGGGAACTTCATACCTTTCATCCTGTTTTCCTCCTGTCATTTACTATAAATTGAATTTATGTTTTTTCTATGATGTTCAAAAATCTGCAGATAAAATTATATATTTATCAACATTTCCGTGAATGCACCCCGCCTACGCTTCACTAAGAGGCGGGGACTTCTGGCAGGTTCCGTCAAAAACTACACTTTATGCAGTGTCGCATGAAACATTTCCATCGCCTTTTTTGTACTTGCCGCTACATCCGGTCCCGGATTTTCTTCTTTCGGCGGCACCGTCTTCGTTTTTGCTGCCGGATCCGCCGTGTTCTTTACGGGAATCTTCCCGGTGGGTTTTCCTCCCGTATCCACAACACATTGCAAGCGGACGGGCACCCTCGCCACCCGCAACAAAACTTCTTCCACTACTTCCCGGTAATCGGCTTTCTGCAGACGCTCACACAAAAATTTCATTTTGAAGCCTACTATAAGGGTCTTGTTCTCATAAGCCAGCACAGAGCCATGGGAAGCACAGGACGCAATGGAATTCTTCCTCTCCGCCTTTAAAATTTCCATGGCCCGCGTCCAGTATTCATCTCCTTCCGCCCAGGCACCACCGTATGGTGTGAAGTCTTGTGCCGGGTCTGCTGCAACAGAGGAAGGAGTTTCCGGATCTGCTTTTTCTTTCCCTGCCGGAGCTGTAACAGACGGCTGCGGTTCCGATACCACGTTTACAGGGCGCACCGCCGGTTCTGCCGGAACCGCTTTTACAACCGGTTCTGCCGGTTTTGCCGGAGCTGTTTTTGCAATCGATGTTGCCGGTTCTACAGCAGCAACACCGCGTTCTTTCAACATGGCCAGTTCCTGCTCCAGACGGTTGACACGGGCAGCCAGCACTTTCAGTGTCCGGCTATCCTCACGGCATAAGTCATACAGGCACATCTCGGCTGTAATCCGTCCACGGGCCGCAAAGCGCAGCTCGTTCATAGCCTGATGGATAATCTCCTGGGCTGCCAGGATTCTTTCCCCGGAATACAGTTCCGCCAGCTTCGCCAGTTCTTCTGCCGTATCGGTCACATAAACCGGCTGGTATTCCGGTGTCGCCCGGTATAACAACAAAGCACGCATATAGCCGGACAATTCGATCAGTATCTGTCCGATATCCTTGCCCTGCATCAGCAGCTTATCAAAAATTGTAAGGGCCGAAGCGACGTCACGCTGCCCCACCGCCCGGACCAGTTCCCGCAGGATTTCCCTGCCGATGATACCGCGGACGGAGCGCACCACTTCCGCCGTTACCGTTTCCGCCATGACACCGCACTGCTCCAGGAGGCTCAATGCATCACGCATGCCGCCCTCGGAAGCCGCCGCGATCAGTTCCAGCGCTTCCTTTTCTGCTTTAATGTCACTGCCCTCTGCTACTTTTTGCAGATGTGCTACGATTTCTTCCTGCGTGATCGGATGGAAATCAAAACGCTGGCAGCGGGAATGGATGGTCGGTAAAATCTTCTGGGGTTCTGTCGTCGCTAATATGAACACCACGTGTTCTGGAGGCTCTTCCAGGGTTTTCAGTAATGCATTGCAGGCCTCCGTGGTCAGCATATGGGCTTCGTCAATGATATACACTTTGTACCGGCAGTTGACCGGTGCAAAGTCTGCGTTCTTGTTCAGGTTTTTTATATCGTCCACGCCACGGTTGGAAGCCGCGTCCAGTTCCTGTACATCCAGGGCGCTGCCGTCCGTAATCTGCCGACAGTTCAGGCATTCGCCGCAGGGATGATTCGTAGGCCCCTGCTGGCAGTTCAGTGCTTTTGCGAAAATACGGGCCGTGGTCGTCTTGCCCGTACCGCGGGGCCCGGTAAACAGATAGGCATGCGCAATACGGCCGCTGGATAACGCATTCATCAGAGCCTGTTTGACCGGCGCCTGCCCCACCAGCGTATCAAAGCTGGACGGACGCCAGCGCAGATATAGGGTTTGGTAAGCCATGTTGCACATCCTTTCCTGTAGGAATCATTTAAAATCATGATGTTTTACTGCTTGGATGTTCCCTTATATTATTTGGGAATTTCCACTATAATATTATAGTAAAAAAGCTGACAAATAACAATGAATTTATGGTGAAAAACAAAAAAGCAGCCCTTCAAGGACTGCTTTCTGCTGATTTCCCTGTAAGACCGCAGGGCAGGCACCCCCGCGGCGCATGAAGGTATCCGCTTAGTGCTGCTTCCTTCCGGACCTGACACGGTTCACAGGCCTCCATCGCGCAGGACCTGCCGCTACAGCCTTACAGAAAAACCATTTCCCAATTATCTATTCAGAAGAAAAAAGCCGCTGTGCGGCATTCATTTTCAAATGGCGGAGAGAGAGGGATTCGAACCCTCGGTACGGTTTCCCGTACACACGCTTTCCAGGCGTGCACCTTCAACCGCTCGGTCATCTCTCCGGTTGTAGGAAACAAAAATATTAAATTGTAAATACGTGGCTGAATGTCAGCCACGTAAAATATTATACGGATATTTCCCCTTTCTGTCAAGCGCTTTTTCAGGAAAAACAGAAAGTCTTTACTCGTCACTTTCCTCATCCGGCATCACCCAGAGGGTACGTCCGGAATTCAGTAAAATATTCTGGGCTGTACTTCCCATCAGCAGACCTTTGATGGGCCCTGCTCCTGTCTTCCCGGTGATGACCAGGCTGCAGTTCTCCTCTTCCGCCAGTTTGCATATCTCCCTGGACGCAGCGCCGCCGTCTGCAATAACATAACGGGATTTGATACTGAAGTCCTGCATCTCGTTGCAAAGTTCTTTCAGCATGTCCTCTGCCATTTCTTTGTTTTCCAGCAGTTCGTCGTCGCCCCGCACGCCTTCAATAACGTGTACAAACAACACTTCGCCCACGTGTTCCCGCAAATTGCGGATGAAATTCAGGGCAATCAGTGATTTCCGGGAGAAATCCGTAGGCAGCAGGATACGCTGCAGATAATCGCTGCACTTATAATCTCCTTTAACTACAAGGGTAGGCACATCGATTGCACGTACCGCATTGAACGTACTGCTTCCCCGGAATGTGCTGGCCCAGATACCTTTTCCGTGAGAAGCCATGATCAACAGGTTGATATCGTACTGGTCTACTGCTTTTTGGATCCCCGTCAGCACATCCGGACTGCTTTCCCATAAAATTTCCACATGGTCGTAGCCGGCGTTCTGAATATCCTGCGCCAGACCTTTTAACCGGCTGAATGTCTTTTTGTAGTACGGACTGGTTTCCACAACGTCATCTACTCTTTTAACAACGTGAAGCAGATATACTTCCGTTTCCGGATCGAGACAGATACTGTAAAATACGTCCAGCATACGGGAAGTCAGTTCTGACAAATCTAACGCAAGCATCACTCTGGAAAACATTTCTGCGCACTCCTTTGCCCACTCGCAACAAATACAGGAGCAGCGTGCCTGCTGAGGTACGCCGCAGGATTAACATGCTGTATTGTGGAAACACTGCTTAAATCAATATATATTCATCACCTTGCCCGGATTCAGGATATCCAGCGGATCCAGGGCCTTTTTTATGGCTTTCATCATAGCTAATTCTACAGGATCCGTGTATTTTTCCATCGCATAAACCTTCTTGGCGCCGATACCGTGCTCGCCGGAAATGCGGCCGCCCAGGCTGTAAACATAGGAATACGCCGTTTCATGGAAGGCATGCTGCTGTTCTTCCCAGGCTTCGTCGCTCATATCGCATTTCATGTGCTGGAAATGCAGATTGCCGTCGCCGGCATGTGCCAGGCAGAACATCTTGAAATCATATTTCTTCGCCTCTTCCGTCAGACGTTTGATGCAGTTGGCGATCTGGTCAACGGGAACCACCAAATCGTCCGACTGGGAAATCTTGCTGAGGGAGCGGGTGGATTCCAGGCAGTTCCGGCGTACGGTCCACACACGCTCGTCTGCTTCCAAAACATCAATGGCGCCGGATTCTTCGCAGATCTCCGCCAGCTTTTCCATTTTGACGTCTACTTCGTCTTCATTGAAGGTTTCCATGCTGACAATAAGATAGCAAACACCCTCATCACAATGGGGCAGCTTGATCTCACTGTATTCACAGGAGCTCTTCAGGAAGTTGCTGTCCATAAATTCCACGCTGGTAGGTTCCAGACCCGCCTTTACCAGATTCGGCACCAAAGTGACCGCTTTGTCCAGATCGTCAAATACAGCAGCCACATCCACTTTGTACGGAGGCAGCGGCAACAGTTTCAGGGTTGCTTTGCAGATGATGCCCAACGTACCTTCCGAACCCATGACCAGTTGTTCCAGGCAATACCCGGTGCTGCACTTTTTCAGGCGGGAGCCCAGCGTTGTAATTTCACCGGTTGGCGTTACCACTTCCACGGAATACACCTGGTGCCGGGTGGTACCATATCGTACCGCCTTGTTGCCGCCGGCGTTGGTTGCGATGTTGCCGCCGATGAGACAGCTTTCCGCACTGCAGGGGTCGCCTGCGTACAACAGCCCTTTTGCTTTGGCAGCCATCTGGATATCAATGGTACGCGCGCCGGCTTCCGCTACGGCGTACATGGCGTCTTCATTGATTTCCAGGATTTTATTCATCTTTTCCATGTTCAGCACGATGCCGCCCAGCACGGGGATCGCGCCGTCGGAAACGCTGGTACCGGCGCTGCGGGGCGTTACCGGAACCACAAATTTGTTGGCCAGCTTCATAACCGCCGCCACTTCTTCCGTACTGTTAACCCACACAACCACTTCCGGCAGATGCATCAGGCGGGGATCGGTCTCTTCGTCCGTTTTAAAACGGTCCAGGGTTTCCTCATCGGTTTTTACATTGGCCGCGCCAACGACTTTTTTCAGTTCTTCCAGAAGTTCCGGGGTAACGGGATTATACTTTGCCATACAAACTCTCCTTTGCCGGCGCTCTTTTTCTCTGTTTAAATCACAGGCAGAACGCCAAAATAAAATATCTTTCTATACAGTCAGTTTATACATTAAATATCTTTCCAGGATTCAGGATGTTCTTCGGGTCTACGGCCCGCTTGATCATCCGCATGTATTCCAGTTCGGCAGGTTCCGTGTATTCTTCCATATAATGAAGTTTCTTGGCGCCGATGCCGTGTTCGCCGGATAAGCGTCCTCCCAGGCTGTAAACGTAAGGATAGGCTTCCTTATGGAATTTTGCTACATTCTCGTTCCATTCTTCTTCCGTCAGGTCTTTGCGGCACATACACACATGCAGGTTGCCGTCCCCGGCATGGCCCAGCACCATGACTTCAAAAGGATAATGGTCTCCCATGGCTTTTACATGCTCGATGGTCTCCGCCACTTTATTTACAGGAACAACAAAGTCATCCGTAATGGTCACGTCAGACAGGATCCGCAGGGATTCCTGGCAGTTGCGGCGCAGGCTCCACAACCGGTCGTCCGCCTCCAGCACTTCCAGGGCTCCGGCTTCCTCGCACAGCTCGCTTAACTTTTCCAGACCGGTGTCAAGCTGGTTTTCGTCAAAGGTTTCCACCGTTACATAAACAAAATTGGCAATGTCCCGGTGGGGTACATCAATTTCACAGAACGCCGTGCTGCTGCGCACAAAGTTGTTGTCCATAAACTCGATGCTGGTAGGATTCAGACCCGCTTTAATTATCGTGGGAACCAGACGGGCCGCTTTTTCCACCGTATCGAACATGGCCAGCACATCAAACCGGTAAGGCGGCAGGGGCTGTAACTTCAATGTCACTTCCGTAATAATGCCCAGGGTGCCTTCCGAACCCATAATCAGCTGTTCCAGCGCATAACCTGTCGTCTTCTTTTTCAGGCAGGCGCCTACATGCATAATTTCCCCCTGCGGAGAAACCACGGTCATCCCATACACCTGATCCCGGGTCACGCCATAACGGATTGCCTTGATGCCCCCTGCATTGGTGGCCAGGTTTCCACCGATCTGGCAGGTCTCGGCGCTGCTGGGATCGCCTGCATACACCAGATTATGCTTTTTGGCCGCAGCCTGGCATTCCTTAACCAGCGCCCCGGCTTCAGCCATCAGATATAAGCCTTCTGTGTTCACTTCCAGAATCCGGTTCATACGTCCCATCAGCAGGATGATACCGCCACAAACTGCAATAGCTCCGTCAGCCAGGCTGGTCCCGGCGCTTCGCACCGTAATGGGGATGTTCGCTTCATTGGCCAGCTTCACAATCGCCGCCACTTCTTCCGTGGAACCGGGGGCCACCACCGCTTCCGGTGTGTGAAACTTGGCCGGATCCGTCTCCTCGTCTGTTTTGTACTGGTCCAATGTGTCCGGATCCGTATACACATGCTCTTTGCCTACAATGGCCTGCAAGCCGGTTAGAAACATTTCATCTACTTTATTATACATACGTTTCCCCCTCAATTTTTTCTTTATTATAACACTTTTTTATTCCGA
>DOSQ01000115.1 GCA_003512125.1 Acidaminococcaceae bacterium | reverse complement strand
CGGAAACCGGCGAGGTGTTTGAAACTTCCATTGTGATTTTATGTACGGGAACCTACCTGCGCAGTAAGATCGTGTTCGGCAGTGTCAACTATGAATCCGGTCCTAACGGACTGCGCAGCGCCAACAAGCTGTCGGAATCGCTGTTGGAAGCAGGGGTGGAACTGACCCGTTTTAAAACCGGTACACCGGCCCGGGTTGACCGGCGCAGCCTTGATTTTTCCAAAATGCAGATCCAGGAAGGGGATTCGGAACTGCGAAACTTTTCCTATATAAGTGGTATCACCCACCGGGAACAGGTTCCCTGCTGGCTTACTTATACTTCTCCCGTCACTCATCAGATCATTAAAGATAATCTGGTTCGTTCCGGTATGTTCAATGGGCTGGTGGAAGGAATCGGGCCCCGGTATTGTCCATCTATTGAATCCAAGATCATCCGGTTCAAGGATAAGGAACGGCACCAGCTGTTCATTGAACCGGAAGGATTAAATACCAATGAAATGTATGTGCAGGGCATGTCTTCGGCTCTGCCTGCGGATGTGCAAGTGCAGTTTATGCAGACCATACCGGGACTGGAGCATGTAAAAATGATGCGTCCCGGATATGCCATTGATTATGACTGCCTGGACCCGCTGCAGTTAAAATCTTCTCTGGAACATAAACATATCAAAGGATTATTTTCTGCCGGTCAGTCCAACGGCACCAGCGGCTATGAAGAAGCGGCAGGCCAGGGACTGATCGCGGGGATCAACGCGGTGCGTAAACTGCAGGGCAAACCGCCTCTGGTATTAGGGCGGAACGAAGCCTACATCGGCGTGCTGATTGACGATCTGGTAACAAAAGGCACCAATGAACCCTACCGGATGATGACTTCCCGGGCGGAATACCGTCTGCTGCTGCGGCAGGACAACGGGGATCTGCGCCTGACGGAAAAAGGCCGGGAGATTGGTCTGGTAACAGACGAACGCTGGGAAAAGTTTACGAAAAAGAGATCTGAAATTGAACGGGCGATGCATTATCTGCAGAATGCGTTCGTTTCCCCGACAGAAGAAATCAATGCCAAACTGATTTCTGCCGGCAGCGTGCCTCTGAAAAAAGGGGAGAACCTGGCAACCCTGCTGAAGCGCAGTGAAATGTCCTATGAAAAGCTGCAGGTATTTTTTGGCGCACCGGAGATTTCCGGCGTGGTCAGGGAACAGGCGGAAATCCAATGCAAGTACGAAGGCTATATTTTAAAACAGAAGCAGGCAGTCGAAAAAGCCCTTCGGCTGGAAAATAAAAAAATCCCTGCAGATATCGATTATTTTGCGCTGAAGGAATTATCCAATGAAGCAGCAGAGAAGCTGGATAAGGTGCGGCCCGATTCCCTGGGACAGGCTTCCCGTATTTCCGGTGTTTCCCCTGCTGATATTGGCGTACTGATGATCGCGTTGGAGGTACATCGCCGTCAGGAGGCGGAAAAGCAATGAGTCCCCTGTCTGAAACATTTACAGAAAATACATTTGCAGTTTCTGCAGAAGCCGCGCAGTGTAAAGATATACTGGAAAAAGAGTGTGCCCTCGCCGGAATCCGTTTAAGCCGGACCCAGTTATTGCAGTTCGGTCTGTATTTTGACCTGCTGACAGAAAAAAATAAAGTTATGAATTTGACAGCGCTGACTTCACCACATGACGTAGCAGTGAAACATTTTATTGATTCCCTGCTTTGTTACGATGCCGTAATGATGCAGGGAAAAAAAGTGATCGATGTTGGGACCGGGGCCGGTTTTCCCGGTATTCCCTTAAAAATTTTCGATCCTTCCCTGCAATTAATATTGCTGGATTCCCTGGAAAAACGGCTGAAGTTTTTGCAGGAAACCGTGGGGCAGCTGCAACTGGCGGACGTAAGCCTTGAGCATATGCGTGCGGAAGATGCGGGCCGGGACAAAAAGCTGCGGGGACAGGCTGACGCAGTGGTCAGCAGGGCCGTAGCCCGGCTTTCTGTTCTGGCGGAATACTGCCTTCCCCTGGTAAAAAAGAGCGGTTTTTTTGTTGCGTTAAAAGGAAGCAAATACAAAGAAGAACTGGCGGAAGCGGAGAAAGCAGTGAAAATCTTAGGCGGCAAGGTGACGTCAGTGAGAGAAGTGGAGCTACCCGGATTAAATGACGGGCGGGCCATCATAGTCATTCAGAAAATCAAGGATACACCGGCCGCTTATCCCCGAAAGGCAGGGCAGCCGGGAAAAAATCCGCTGGGATTATAGAATCAATTGTTAATTAATTTACTGCAGGTATTCCTGTTTTATGGTAAAATAAAACTGTGATTACGAAACGTCCGGGAACTTTTATTGTTAATAATCAGTTTCCTGTTATAGAGAAAGTGGGGAAATCTTGTGCAGGATGGATTCAACGAATTAAATGTTGAAGCATTAAAAGCAGGGAACCTGAATAATAATACAGATGTCCAGATGATTCAGGTTCCCCTTTCTAACATAGTACCCAACCCATACCAGCCGCGTAAGGAGTTTGAGCCGGAAGCCCTGTCGGAACTGGCCGAGTCCATCCGCCAGTACGGTGTGCTTCAGCCGCTTTTGGTGGCACCGGGCAAGGACGGAACATATATACTGATTGCCGGCGAACGAAGAATGCGGGCTTCCACTATGGCCGGACTGGAAACGGTTCCTGTCATCGTAAGCGAATATACCAGCCAGCAGATTGCGGAAATCGCTCTGATTGAAAATCTGCAGCGTAAGGATCTGCATTACCTGGAAGAGGCGGAAGGGTATGAAAAGCTTTTGAATACCTTTCACCTGACCCAGGAATCCATGGCCGTCCGGGTTGGCAAAAAACAGTCTACCATTGCGAATAAGCTCCGGCTATTACGGCTGCCATCTTCCGTACGAAAAATGTTGCACAACAGCGAGCTGACGGAACGGCATGCCCGTGAACTGTTAAAATTAAAAGACGAAAAGACCCAGAAAGCTGTTTTGCAAAAGGTCATAAAGGGCCATCTTAATGTAAGGCAGACCGAAGCGCTGGTGGCCAAAACGCTGAAAGCGGAAGGGCAGCTGAAAGAGAAGAAACCAAGAGTTTTCATCGTAAATGATGTGCGCATTTACCTGAACAGCATCAAACAGGTCATGCAGGCCGTTCAGGAAGCGGGCATTCCTTCCAGTATGGAACAGGAAATGGACGGCGATGACGTCGTAGTGACTCTGCGTATTAAAAATGCAAAAAAGCGAAAAGATCCTAATATTATTAAACTCTTTTAAAGAGATGCTGGTTAATTAGTGTTTCCATAATATAAACTTGTGGATAACCCTGTGAATAGTGTGTATAAATATAAATCGGTTACAAAGTAGTTTCACGTGAAACGGGCAGCAGGTTTTCTGAAATCTGCTATCATATATGGAAGTAACGGAGGGAAATGTTGTGGTAAAAGTCATCGCGTTAGCCAATCAAAAAGGCGGTGTCGGAAAAACGACAACCGCAGTGAATTTAGCTGCCTGCCTGGCTGCAGAAGGACGAAAAGTGCTGTTGGTGGATTCTGATCCCCAGGGCAATGCTACAACCGGTCTTGGGCTGGACAAGCGGGATATCAAGGAAAGTATTTATGATATTCTGGTAAATGATGTGCCGGCAAAAGAGGTTATCATTCCGACAGCCATTGAAAACCTTTCCCTGCTGCCGGCCACGATTGCGCTGGCCGGAGCGGAAATCGAACTAGTCAACATGATGAGCCGTGAGAATCGGCTGAGAAACGCATTGGAGCGCGTAAAATATGATTATGATTACGTTCTCATCGACTGCCCGCCATCTCTGGGCCTGCTGACACTGAATGCTTTGACGGCTTCCAGTTCCGTTATGATTCCCATCCAGTGTGAATTTTATGCGCTGGAAGGCGTTACCATGCTGATGAACACGATCCAGCTGGTGCAACGGAACCTGAATCCGGCACTGAAGCTGGAAGGCGTGGTCATGACCATGTTTGACGCAAGGACCAATCTGGCTACGGATGTGGTCAGTGAAGTAAAAAAATATTTTTCTGCCAAAATGTACAATACCATTATCCCGCGCAATGTAAAATTAAGCGAAGCTCCCAGTCACGGCGAACCTGTCATCGTATATGACCCCCGGAGTAAAGGTGCCCAGGTGTATCAGGAGCTTGCCAGGGAGGTAATCGGTGATGAGTAAGCACAGTGGTTTGGGCAGGGGGCTGGAATCCCTGCTTTCTTCCAGCGAATCACAGTATGAATCGGCGATGCCGACGAAGGAAAATGCGGGGGCAGTGGAAGTTCCTGTAGAAAGTATCCGGCCAAACCCGTACCAGCCCAGAAAAACATTTGATAAAGAAAAACTGAAAGAGCTGAGCGATTCCATCAAAAAATATGGCATCTTACAACCTCTGGTCGTCCGTAAAAAAGGAACGGGTTATGAACTGGTGGCAGGCGAACGGCGCCTCCGCGCCGCGAAGCTGGCAAAATTGCAGACGGTTCCCGTCCTGATCCGGGAATATGACGAGAGACAGATGCGGGAACTTTCACTGGTGGAGAACATCCAGCGTCATGATTTAAATCCCCTGGAAGAAGCGAGGGCAATCCGGGAACTGATGAAACAATGCGGTTACACACAGGCACAGGCTGCCGAACGGTTGGGACGGAGCCGTGCCGCAGTGGCGAACCTGCTCCGTATGCTGAACCTGCCGGAAGAACTGCAGGAAATGGTTGCCAATGAAACAGTAACAGCAGGACAGGTGCGGCCATTGCTGGCACTGGCGGATCGGGAACAGCAGCTGAAAATCGGAAAAGCACTGACAGAACACAGCTGGAGCGCCCGTACCGTAGAAGAAGTCGTTAAAACAATTAAAGAAGGAAAGCCCCTTCAGGTTTTGGATGAGCGGGTCGTGATTTTGGACAAAAACGGAAAACCGGTCAAAGAAACAAAAGCCGCAAGCGATAAAAAAGGGAAAAAGAAGTCGTCCGGATCCGTTGCGGACATCCATTACAAACAGTTTGAAGAAAATCTGATCGAAGCACTGGGAACCAAGGTACGCATCGTCAGCAAAAATAATAATGTAGGAAAAATTGAAATCGATTATTATTCCATCGACGATCTGGACCGTATCTGCGAGTTGCTTCAGGGAAAGAACGACAGCAACAGCATTGGAACGGCTCCGTGGTTGAAAACCAAGTTTACTGTATAATTACAGTTTGAAATAATGGACGACTGCAGGGCGTTACGGATAGAGTGTCTTTGATTCACACATTTGACAGGAAGGATCTATGACAGGTTTAGGGACACTGGTCAACTGTGCGGCAATTTTAGCAGGCTGTGCAGTTGGCCTTATTTTGAAAAAAGGGTTTCCTGAAAAATGGCAGGAAACAATCATGTACGGAGTAGCACTCTGTATCTTCTTAATCGGCGTACAAATGGCGCAAAAGAGCCAGAATGTGGTACTTGTCATTGCCAGCGTTGTCATCGGCAGCATCATTGGCGAGATGCTGGACATTCAGACAAAGCTGGATACGTTTGGCCTCTGGGTTGAAAAGAAGCTTCTGGGAGACCGGGGTACGTCAGGCTCTTTCGGCAAGGGATTTATTTCCGCCAGCTTGATCTTCTGTATCGGCGCCATGGCAATTATTGGCAGTATCGAAGACGGACTGACAGGCAATCATCAGATCCTGTTCGCGAAAGCGATGCTGGATGGTATCTTATCCATCATATTTGGAGCCAATATGGGAGCCGGCGTGGCGTTATCCGCTGTTCCGGTAGGCCTGTACCAGGGAACGATCACACTGCTTGCCTCCTGGATGCAGAACTTGCTGACACCTGATATCATACAGGAAGTCAGCGCAACCGGCGGCGTTCTGATTATGGCCATCGGTATTGTGCAGGCAAAACTCCTGCCGATCCGGCTTGCTAATCAGATACCAGCCCTGCCGGCAGCCGTGCTTCTGGCTAAACTGTTTTTGTAAATTTTGAATAAGGACAAAAGTTTGTGTTTGGTAGACTTAAAAACAAAAAGTGACATAAATGTTACTGTTTCGTGTTAAAAAGCGCGTAAGTGCATGTTTTTGCAGGAAAAATGTTGACAAAAGTGTGAAACAGTTTCTATAATGTCTTATGATATAAAAATGGAATGATGTTTTTATATTATATTAAGAAACGAAGATGTTATGTTTGCAGTAATGAGGGGAATGAGATTTTAACTATTATTTTACTAAGGAAGGGTGAAGACAAAATGAAATTTTGGAAAAAAGCGTCCAGTGTCGCGTTTGCGGCTATGTTGATTGCCGGTCTGACAGCTGGCTGCGGCGGTGGCGGCGGTGAGAAAAAAGCGGCTGATGCGGGCAAGGAAATTGTAGTAGGCGTTAACGCCGAACTGACAGGCAATGTTGCCAACTACGGCAAGAGCATGCTGTCCGGTTTTGAACTGGCCGTAGAAGAAGTTAACAAGGCCGGCGGTGTGGACGGCAAACAGATCAAAGTAGTGACGGCGGACAACAAGTCTGAGCCTTCTGAATCCGGTAACGCGGCTACCAAACTGGTGACCCAGAACAAAGCAGTTGCCGTAATCGGCCCGGCTACCAGCGGCTGCGTAGCTGCAGAAGAACCGGTGCTGACTGCCAACAAGATTCCTTTGATTGCTCCCTGCGCAACAGCGCCTGGCATTACCCTGCAGAAAGACGGCAAGGTAAAACCCTTTGTATTCCGTGCCTGCTTTATTGACCCCTACCAGGGCGACATCATGGCACAGTTTGCCGCAAAAGACCTGAAAGTAAAGAAAGCAGCCATCCTGCATGATTCTTCCAGCGATTACTCCAAAGGCCTGGCAGAAGTATTTAC
>DOSQ01000071.1 GCA_003512125.1 Acidaminococcaceae bacterium | reverse complement strand
TCCGTCGTTTCCCGCCTGCTGCCCAAAATCCGTCTGGACATCGTGGTCTCCGCCATCTCGCCCCGTATTATCATCGAAGTCGCCAAACAGGTTCTATACACCGGTAAATACGGGGATGGGAAGATTTTCGTTTCCACGATTGACAACGTGATCAAGATCCGCACCGGGGAAGAGGGCTTCGATGCGTTACAGGACTACCCGCTGTAAAAGAGAGTTTGACTTTTCGCACGCCCCGTGGTAAAGTATCGTTGTAGATGTCAAAGCAGACAAAGACCTCGCGTCTTTGCCTGCTTTTTTATTTTGGGAAATGCTGATTAATTCGTCTGCAGGCAGCAGAAACCGCAAGGCGGATAGTCTGTCAGTCTGCGGACGGTTCGGACAGAAAGAAGCGTGCAACATGGATAAAGTGAAAGAAGAATGCGGCGTTTTCGGTATTTTGGATCCGGAGGGCGGCAGTGTAGCCCACTCCATCTATTACGGGCTCACGGCGCTGCAGCACCGGGGACAGGAAGCCTGCGGCATCGTAACCTCCGATACGAGCGGACCGGTGGGGAATTATCACTGCCGCAAGAACGCCGGGCTGGTCAGTGAAGTCTTCCATGAAAACAGTCTGGAAAGCCTGCCGGGCAATCTGGGCATCGGGCATGTGCGTTACTCCACCACCGGCGGTTCCCGTCCGGAGAACGCCCAGCCGCTGGCCATTTCCTATATAAAAGGGACGCTGGCGTTAGCCCACAACGGAAACCTGGTAAACACGGCCGACCTGAAATGGGAGCTGGTCCGTAACGGCGCCGTGTTCCACACCACCACCGATTCGGAAGTCATCGCCTTTTACCTTGCCAGAGAACGCGTCCATACCCAAACGATACAGGAAGCGGTGCTGGCTACCGCCCGGAAATTATCCGGGGCTTATGCGCTGGTCATCATGAGTCCCCAGAAACTGATCGGTCTGCGGGATCCCTACGGCTTAAAGCCTCTTTGTCTGGGGAAACGGGGCCAGGCGTACATACTGGCTTCGGAAAGCTGCGCCCTGTCCGCCGTGGATGCGGAATTCATCCGCGATGTGGAACCGGGGGAAATGGTAACCCTGTCGGAAAAAGGCATAGAATCGGACCGTTCCCTGCAAACGGGAAGATGCGCCCACTGCATCTTTGAATATATCTATTTTGCCCGACTGGACAGCAGGCTGGACGGCATCAACGTATATGACGCCCGTATCGCCGCCGGAAGGTCTCTGGCCCGGTCCCACCCCGTAGCAGCCGACCTGGTGACCGGTGTGCCGGAATCCGGTCTGCCTGCCGCCAAAGGCTTTGCCTTAGAGTCAGGCATTCCTTTCGGCTTCGCATTTTATAAGAACTCATACATCGGCAGAACCTTCATCAAGCCCTCCCAGGCCGAACGGGAAAGCGGCGTCCACCTGAAGCTCAGCGTGCTGGCCGCAACGGTAAAGGGAAAACGCATCATACTGGTGGACGACTCCATCGTCCGGGGCACCACCATGAAAAACCTGGTACAGATGCTGAAAGAAGCCGGCGCCACCGAAGTGCACGTCCGCATCAGTTCCCCGCCCTTCCGCCACCCCTGCTATTTCGGCACGGACGTCCCCTCTGAAGAGGAACTGATCGCCAACCGGCTTTCCATGGACGGAATCTGCCGGATGCTGGGCGCGGATTCCCTGGGCTATCTGGACCTGAAAGCCCTGCCGGAAATGGTAAAAGGCCTTCCCATCTGCAGCGGCTGCTTTGACAACAACTATCCGATGGAGATACCGGAACCAAAACCGTTTCCCTTCTGGTGCGGGGAATGAAACCCGTCGGCATCCCGGGACATCGACATTTATGGTATAATATAAACAACGATCCATATAAATACATTGGACAGGATGGAATTACCAGTATGACTTCATTACTTACACAGGAACAATGGGATATCCTGGACGGCATGCGCAGCAACCTGGGACTGGCCGCCGACCTGGCCCAGGCCAAGATTTCACTGATCCTGCCTCTGGACCGCAGCCGGCAGCTCTGCGCTTCTGCTGCGAAACTGTCGGGCAAACGAAAAGCGAAACCAGGAGGAGAGATTTGCTTTTTAAGTGTCTTCGACCAGGCAGAACCCCTCACCCGCTCGGAAAACACGGAACCGGAAGAGATGACCCGGGCTGCGGATGAACCGCTGATGACCCAGGCGCTGACAGAAAATACCGTCACCGAAGGGTTCCGGGAAGTTGCGCCGGGCCAGTTCGCCCGGCTGAAGGTCTATCCCATCTGCGACGGGCACAACCGCTGCTTCGCCGCCGCCGCTTTTGAAGACCGGGAAGCCGACGTGGTATTCTGGGACGCCACCATGGACTTCCTGCACGGCAGTAAAACAGACTATGCCTCTAACAGCTGCTACCGCCGCCTGTCCAGTATCGACGGGCTGGTGCTGGTAAATGCCCGGGACGGGCTGATTCTTGCAGCCAACAATGCGGCCCGGCATATTTACCGGGTACTGGGTGTCGGGCACCTGGTAGGCCGGCGAACCAGCAGTGAAGAAATTAACTGGAACGGCATCGACAACGTTTTGTACACAGGCACGGCCGAAGAACAGGAACTGCAGAAGAAAGGCCTGTTCCTGGATTTCCGTTTTATCCCGCTGCATGCGGCCGGAAGCATTGAGCGCATCATTGTAGTTATCGAAGACGTGACCCAGCTGAAGCTGAAGGACGAGGAACTGCGGGTAAAGGCTGCGGTGATCCGGGAGATCCATCACCGGGTCAAGAACAACCTGCAGACCATCGCCAGCCTGCTGCGGCTGGAACAGCGCCGGGCAGCCTCGGAAGAAACAAAGGTCGTGCTGCGGGATTCCATCAACCGGATCAGCAGCATTGCGCTGGTACACGAGTACCTGTCCGGACAGGGCACGGAACTGGTGGACATCAACGAACTGGGCAACGGCGTGTACCGCACGGTCATGAGCAGCATGAAAACGCCGGACCTGGAACTGGAAATGAAATTTTCCGCAGATAACCTGCGGCTTCCCTCCCAGCAGGCGG
Organism: Acidaminococcaceae bacterium; assembly: GCA_003512125.1. GTDB lineage: Bacteria > Bacillota > Negativicutes > Acidaminococcales > Acidaminococcaceae > Succiniclasticum. Next base: position 553 of record DOSQ01000071.1, on the reverse strand, counting down.
CCAGCCTGGCCCTGGTGCTGAACGAATTATTGCAAAACGCGCTGGAGCACGGGTTTGAAAACCGGAAAAAGGGAACGCTGACAGCTACCATCAGCCGGCTGGAGGAATACGGAGGAAATCGGGAAAAGCTCCAGGGCAAGGCAGCAGAAGCTGTACCCTATGCCGGCAGCGCCAAAAAGGAAAACGACGACCGGTTGCTTCTGCTGGTAACAGATGACGGCGTGGGCCTGCCTGCCGGTTTTGACCTGCAGAAAACCAAAAGCCTGGGCCTCAAGATCGTGCAGACCGTCGTGCAGTCCGATTTAAAGGGAACGTTCACGCTGGAACCCCGTACCGACGGAAGCGGCACCGTGGCCAGGGTGGTCATCCATATATAATTGAATGGATAAAACAGAGTCAGACTTGCGTTACAGTTCGGCAGAGACAGACCACATAGAAAGTAGATAGTTCCAGAAATATAAATATCTGATTTGTTTTATATTGGGTTATGGAGAGGTTGTATTGTGTAATGGAGGGGTCAGAGTGATAAAACCGTTAAAGATACTGATTGCGG
>DOSQ01000114.1:6067-7111 GCA_003512125.1 Acidaminococcaceae bacterium | reverse complement strand
TCCGGTACGGAGATGGCGCTGGTGATGCCGGGGACAAATTCAAAGGGGAGGTTATTCTCTTTTAAGAGCAGCGCTTCTTCGCCGCCCCGTCCGAAGACGAAAGAGTCGCCGCCTTTCAGACGGGCTACGGTCTTGCCTTCCGAAGCCAGTTTGACTAACAATTTGGAAATATCTTCCTGCTTCATCACATGGTTGCTGGAAGCTTTGCCCACATAGATGCGTTCCGCGTCCGGGTTCACCCAGCTTAAGATGCGGGGATCGGCCAGCCTGTCATACACTACCACGTCGCAGACAGCCAGACAGTCACGGCCTTTTAACGTCAGCAGGCCCGGGTCGCCGGGGCCTGCACCGATCAGATACACTTTACCTTTTTGTTCCATATAATTAATCCTTTCGTCAAAGTATTTCATCCAATATCGCTTTGCCGCCATTCTCCAACATCCGGTTCCCCAGCGTCTGCCCTAACGCAACCGCATCCGCTGCATCCCCGTCAATCTCATCCCGGATCAGGGTGGAGCCATCCAATGACGCGATGATGGCCGTGATGTGCATGCCCTGTTCCGTTACATCCGCATGTACACCGATAGGTACCTGGCAGCCGCCCTCTACCAATCCCAGGAAGGCGCGTTCCGCGTCGGTGCAGCTTTTGGTGTCAGGGTGGTTCAGAAACTCCAGCATGGCGCGGACTTCTTTGTTATCCGTGCGGCATTCGATGGCCAGGGCGCCCTGACCCACAGCGGGGATACAGAAGTCGCAGGGCAGGGTCTCTTTGATCCGGTCCCCGTAACCCAGGCGGGTGAGGCCGGCCGCTGCCAGGATGATGGCATCGTACTGGCCTTCGTCCAGCTTGTGCAGGCGGGTGTCCACATTTCCCCGCAGGTCCCGGATATCCAGATCGGGGCGCTTCGCCAGAAGCTGCGCTTTCCGCCGCAGGCTGGAAGTGCCCAGCACCGCGCCCGCAGGCATCTCTGCAAACGAACTGTACTTGTTGCTGACAAAAGCATCGCCCACAACAGCGCGTTCCGTAATGGCGGTGAGGCAGAG
>DOSQ01000114.1:1724-5905 GCA_003512125.1 Acidaminococcaceae bacterium | reverse complement strand
CCGCCGATTTTGGACAGGGGGACGTCCAGAATTTTATCTCCCTTGGTTACGATCTTCTGCAACCGTACCTCACAGTCCGGATATTCCTTTTCCAGACAGCTTTTGATGTAATTGCTCTGCCAGAGGGCCAGCAGGCTTTTCCTAGTTCCAATAGTTATAGTTGTTTTCATCGTCAGGGTTTTCCTCGTCTTTGTCATCTAACATAAAAAAGCGGGTGATATCTGTTTTGACGTGCTCTTCTTCCTCCGTGCCGGCGGCCTTGTTGAGGTTGATCATGGGGTCCCGCAGGAATTTGTACATGAGCTTCTGGCTCATCACTTCAATCTTATGCTGCTGTTCTTCCGTCAGCTCCGGCATCTTCCGCAGTGTCTTGGCCAGGATCCGTTCCCGGAGGAAATCAAACTTGTCGTGGAGGCGCACCATAACAGGCCGCATGGAGAGATACCGCAGCCGTTCCTTCAGCGCGACAATATCTTCTTCAATCATGAATCTGGCCGCTTCCGCGTCCTGGTTGCGCAGTTCCTTGTTGGTATCCACCACGTTTTGCAGGTCATCGATATTGTACAGGACGACCTTGTCCAGCTCCGTCACTTCCGGGTCCACGTCACGGGGCACAGCGATGTCGATCAGCACCAGGGGGTTGGGCTTCAGCCGTTCTTCCAGGGCCAGGGCCAGCCGGTCCCGCTGGATGATGTAGTGGGGGGCACCGGTAGAGGTGATGACGATGTCCGCATTCACCGCATGGTCGATAAACTCATCAAACCGGATGACAGAGCCGCTGAATTTGGAGGCCAGCTCCTGCGCATGTTCATAGCTGCGGTTGGTGACGAAAATGGAAGGGGCGCCCTTGTCCAGCAGGTGCCGGGCGGTGAGTTCGCTCATCTTGCCTGCGCCGATGACCAGTATATCGGCAGAGGAAAGATCGCCCACTACGTCCATGGCCAGATCCACGGCAGCGGAAGACACGCTGACGCTGCGGTAGGCGATCTGGGTCTTGGTACGGATCTTTTTGCCGGTGGAGATCGCCTGGTTGAAAATCGTGTTGAACATGATGGAAGTGGTGCCGGAGGTACGGGCCAGATGGTACGCGTCTTTGATCTGGCTCAGGATCTGTCCTTCGCCTACGATGAGGGAATCCAGGCTGCTGGCGACCTGCAGCAGGTGGCGCACACAGTGGGTTCCGGTGAGCGTGTAAAAGTACTCTTTGTTGAAGGAACTGCCGGCGATGCGTTTTACGGCCGCGTGCAGCGCTTCCATGCCGTCGTCCGGTTCCTGCGCTACCAGATACAGCTCGGTGCGGTTGCAGGTGGAAACCAGAACGGCTTCGGAAAAATCATCGGACTCCCGGAAGAGCCGCAGGATATGTTTGATACGGCTGCGGGAAAAATTAAATTTCTCCCGTACTTCCACAGGGGCAGTCTTATGATTCAGACCTAATACGATTAACTGCATTTATAATATTCTCCTTTGCCTGTTGCAGGCGGCCTTGCCTGACATCCTGCAGCAGTTGTAGTGTGAGAGTCTGTCTCCAGAAATCCTGTCTTGCCCGGGCATTTGGAAGGCTTTGTTTTACTGTTTTCCGCTGCCCGTCCAGAAACGCGCAGAAGGCGGCCATGTCATCCCCGTATTGCTGCTGCAGATCTTCCAGCAGCAGATGGGTGAGGCGGGGGTTGCCCCCCGTAGCGGCCGAAAAGTGCAGGCTGCCGTTGTCATAGGTACCTGCTACGGAAAAATTGCCGGCTTCCGGGTCATCGGTTACATTTAACAGGCAGTTTTGCTTCCGTGCTTCCTGTGCCACCGCCGCGTTTATGCTGCGGTCGTCCGTAGCCGCGATCACCAGAAAGGCGCCGTCCAGATCGCCCGGTTCATACCCGCGCCGGTACAGGGTCAGCGCAGGGCACTGTTCCTGCAACGCACCGATCTCCGGAAGGATCTCCGGTGCAATGACCGTTACGGCTGCACCGGCTTCCAGCAGGGACCGGATCTTGCGCAGGGCCACGCTGCCACCGCCGATGACGGCGCAACGCCGGTTTTCCATATTCAGCTGTACTGTATAACGAAACTGATTGTAAGCCATTCCGCCGGTCTCCGATGGATGTTGCTTCTTCTTCGCTGCTGAAAACACTGGGTATCGCGCATACGAAGGAAGCAGTATTTTATACGTGGAAGACATTTCTAATATTTTACCATAAAACTGTTGATAATGTTACTTTTTTTTAAGAATTCCTTCTATAAATTTGTAAAAACTTTTTTGCGAAATATGATATAATAAATATTGTTAATTATTTTTTTGGAAAGGAAGAGAAACCTTGAACATTATTTTCAAACGTAAGAGCGTGCGCACGTATCTGGATATTGACGTGGATGATGCAACAGTGGAGCAGATCATCCGGGCAGGCATGGCGGCTCCTTCCGCCAAGAACCAGCGCCCCTGGGAGTTTTATGTGATCCGCAATAAGGAGACGCTGGCGAAGCTGGCCACCTGCACCCCGTATAGCCGCCCCGTAGCCAACGCACCGGTGGCCATCGTGGCCTGCTACCGTACCAAAGACGTCTTTGAACCCATGATGACCCTGCTGGATATGAGCTGCTGCTGCGAAAACATGCTGATCCAGGCGGCGGCGCTGGATATGGGGTCTGTGTGGCTTTCCTTTGCGCCCCATAAGGAACGGCAGGAACCGGCTAAAGAAGCGCTGAACCTGCCGGAAGGCCTGGAAGTGTTTGCCGTGCTGCCGGTGGGGTATCCCCGGGGCGAGGGCAAGATCATTGACCGGTTCGATCCGGCCCGCATCCACTGGGAAGAGTAAGAGGCTGCGCAGCGTAGTTTTACTGTGCAGAGGCAGAGGCTGCGTGGCGAAGTTACACAGTGTAAAGTAAGTGGCTTTGCGTTGCCTTTGCCATTTTTAAGACACAAGAAAGAGTTACAATTCAAAGTACAAGGAAAAATCTGGTATGATGGGAGGTAACCTGTATGAAAAAGAAGATTGCTCTCGCGGTTATGGCTGCGTCCGTCCTGGTCTCCGCTTCCGCGTTCGCTTCGGAGCATGTGACCGTACCTGATTTACAGGCGCCGCAACAGCTGATCCCGTACGGCGCGGTCAGCAAGGACGGCTATTTTAAAGGCATCCGTCTGGCCGGCAAGGTGAAAGTGGTGAAGAACTTTGCCAACCTCAAAGTGCAGGTCGTAAAGAATTTCCCTGACCTGAAAGTGAAGAAGGTAAGTAACTTCCCCAACAAGGTGGGAGAATGGCAGTTTGTAGAGAACTTCCCGGATTTTACCATCCAGTTCGTTGACAACTTCCCGGATATCAAGATCCAGTTTGTCGATAACTTCCCGGGTGTGCCGTGATGGCAACGCTTTTTTCGTTTCGGTGTGCGGCACTGACGGCTGCCTTTGTGATCTTTCACAGTATGCAGGCGCTGGCAGCGCCTTCTGTGCTGGCGGAATCCGCTATCCTTGTCAATACCGGTACCGGCGCGGTGATCTATGAAAAGAATGCGGATGTGCGGCGTGCGCCGGCCAGTCTGACCAAGATGATGACCTGCATCCTGGGTCTGGAAGCCAAAGGGCTGGATGCGGAGTGTAAAGTCACACAGGCTGCGGCGGCCACGGAAGATTCCTATCTGGAGATGAAGGGCGGGGATCGTCTTCTCTCCGGTGAACTGATGCGGGAAATGATGATGGAATCGGATAACGGGGCTGCGGTGGTGATTGCCCAGAACGTGTCCGGCAGCATCCTGAAGTTTGCAGACCGGATGAACGAAAAGGCGAAGGAGCTGGGATGCCGGAAGACCCATTTCAGCAATCCCCACGGACTGACGGCCCGCTGGCACTATACTACGGCCCGGGATATGGCAAAGATCGCAACCTATTGTATGAAGAATCCGGATTTCCGGAAACTTGTGAACCATCAGAAGTCCGTGATACACTGGGCTTCCCCTTCGGGCAGAACCTATAAATCGGAGACGACCAACGAGCTGCTGGGCAGTTACGAGGGCGCCAACGGTATCAAGACAGGCTGGACCAACGCGGCCAAAGGCTGTGTAGCCGCTTCAGCAAAACGCGGCAATGTGGAACTGATTGCCATCGTCCTGAAATCAAAGGATCACGATACCCGCTTTGCGGATGCGAGGAAGCTCTTAGACTACGGTTTTTCCGTAGGAGGGAAAGGGACGGTTCC
>DOSQ01000114.1:0-1621 GCA_003512125.1 Acidaminococcaceae bacterium | reverse complement strand
ACCGCGGTGAGGACACCGGTGCCCGTTGAAAGCAAATCGGCACCGACATCTTCTCCGACTGTGAAACAGCCTGTTTCCGCATCGGCACCGGCAGCGAATCCGCCTGTAACAAATAAGCCGGCTGCGGTACCGGCAGTGAAACAGCCTGTTGCGGTATCCGCCACTCCGGCTGCAACCCGGCCTGCAGCAAATCAGCCGGCTGCTGTTTCAGCTGCTCCTGCTGTTAAAAATACCGGTGTCCGGATGCCTGTGGTACGGAAGCCGGGCGCGTAAAAAGTAACGGAATACAGAATCACAAGCACGGATAAACGGCTGCACTGCTGCATCTGCAGTACAGCCGTTTTCTGTAAAATCAGGAACAGATCTGGCCTGAGGTTTTAACTATGGATAATCAACAAATCGCCCAATCGGTCCTGGACGCGGTTGGGCTGGAAAACATAACAGAAGCCTATAACTGCATGACACGGCTGCGGCTGCGTGTAAAAGAAGTATCGGTTACCAAAGAAGAGCTGAAAAAGATTCCCGGCGTGAAGGGTGTCATCCTGAACGAAGGGGAAATCCACATCGTACTGGGTCCCGGCAAGGCGGAAAACGTAGCAAAGGAATGCAGGCGGCTGCTGGCAGAAGGGGCAAAGACGAAGGCGTCAGACCCGGTAAGCGGGGCAGGTGTAAATGCGCCGGCTTCACGGGATGCTGATGGGAACGGTTCCGTCAGTGCATCTGCAGTTACCGAAAAGTCCGCACAGGCTCCTGCAGTAAAACAAATACCCAAAGGCAAAATCGGCGACGGCAAAGAACTGCATGCTTCTATTAAAAAACGCAACAGCCAGTCGGCACTGAAGCGGATGCTGCAGCGTGTAGGTCACATCTTTATTCCCCTGATCCCGGCCTTTATCGGCTGCGGACTGCTGACGGGTCTTATCAGCCTGTTGCTGAAGGTCTGTCCGGAGCTGGCGGGCAATTCCTATGTCCAGTATCTGAAGCTGGCGGGCAATTCCATCTTTACCGTGCTGAACGCCTTTATCGGCCTGTACGCCTGTAAGGAGTTCGGCGGCACTCCGGCATTGGGCGGCGCCATGGCGGCGCTGCTGGCAGCACCGGGCCTTGCGGATATCAGTTTTATGGGCGGTCCCCTGATTCCCGGCCGGGGCGGTATCTTTGCGTCCCTGCTGGCCGGCGCGGCTACAGCGTTCATCGAAACAAGGCTGCGCAAACGTATTCCGGATTCCGCCAGCCTGTTCCTGACACCGCTGCTGACGATTACGGTCGTATCCCTTGCGGGACTGTTCATTTTCCAGCCATTGGGCGGGATCCTTTCCGACTTCCTGAGTTATTACACTGTGCATACGATCCAGACCGGAGGCGCGGTCACCGGTTTTGTCATCGGGGGTCTGTTCCTGCCTATCGTCATGGTAGGGGTGCATCACGGGCTGACGCCGATCCATGCGGACATGCTGGCCTCCATGGGCATGACGATCCTGCTGCCCATTGCGGCCATGGCCGGCTGCGGGCAGGTTGGGGCGTCCTTTGCCGTGTATCTGAAAAGCAAAAACAGATTCCTGCGGCGTACCGTGTTAAGTTCGTTGCCGGTGGGTATGCTGGGCATCGGCGAACCGCTGAT
>DOSQ01000029.1:2149-4670 GCA_003512125.1 Acidaminococcaceae bacterium | reverse complement strand
TAAAAAAGTATAGCAAATAAGACGTGTTTTCGATATGGCTTAATTTTTATGATTAGTTATAACAAATTCTTATGGGTTATGTTGCACATATTCTCTGTGCGCCAGACAACTTACAAACAAATTAAGAAGCGGCTCTTCCTCTCCGTATTTCATTTTGCCCCTACTGCATCCGACTGTAATGTGCGGCGCAGAAATCCCAGAAAGTCAGTCGAATCTGCACTCAACGGCTCACTCTTGCGTGAGATGTAACCAAATGCAATACGCCCCTGCATGCCCTCGACGGGAATGCGGCGGAAATCGTACTGACGATAGGTATCCCTTAACCAATAGCTGCCCAGATTGCAAAGCTCTGTTTTTTCCAACATACGGATCATCATGTGGTCGCTGTTCGTCCGTACCATGCGGCGGATAGCCAGCGTCTGTTTGCTGAACGCGGGCGAGCCTGTCAACAGATCTTCAACGGTAAAGAAATCGTCTTCCAGTTGAATGAAGGAAAGCGATGCCAGTTCCTCCGGGGTTACGGAAGAACGGTTGGCCAGGGGATGATCTTTTCCAACATAAAGAACAAGATCCGTATCGAGAAGCGGTGTAAACATGAGCTGACGCCGGTCAATCAGATAACGGAGCGCGGAACGTTTTGTGTCCGGAACAAAGAGAAAGCCCAAATCGTACTCGTTTGCGGAAAGAAGTGTAATCATCTTTTCAATGCCGCATTCCGTAAACTGCAAATAAAGACCCGGCTCCTTTTTGTCGTCACGGGTCCGCTCGTTGTAAAACGCTGTCACCATGACCGCCATGTTGCTGCTATTGTTTGTCAGCACGCGCAATGAATGGTTCCGTTGCTCGGCCCCCACAGAACGAAACAGTTCAGCGTTTCGCAGTGCGTCCTGGGCATAACCGTAGACCCGCGTGCCCGCCTCCGTCAGCTCGACGCCGTTAGACCGGCGCAAAAACAGAGGCGTTCCCAGTTCCTTCTCCAATTCGCGAATGACCATGCTGACGTGGGGCTGTGTTGTATAAAGTTCTTCTGCCGCCGTTGTCAGCGACCCGCAACGCGCGCAGGTGACAAAATATAAAAGCTGGCGCAGTTCCATAATAAAAGCCTCGCTTTAACTAAAATATCAAAGGATCCAGAGCAGTACGGTTTGCTGTTATGCTTTTTCTTTCTTTGCCCTGTTTTCTTATTTCAGCTTTTTATACTCTTCATCCGTCACCGGTTCGCACCATTCGTTGCTGGTTTCCTCGCCGGCTACTTCAATGGCCAGATGGGACATCCAGGAGTCTGCCGCCGCTCCGTGCCAGTGCTTCACATTGGCAGGAATGTTGACTACGGTTCCGGGCAGCAGTTTCACCGCCGGTTTGCCGTATTCCTGATACCAGCCCTCGCCGCCTACGCAGATCAGCATCTGGCCGCCGCCGGATTTGGCATGGTGGATGTGCCAGTTATTACGGCAGCCCGGTTCAAAGGTTACATTGTACATAGCAACCTGCTGAGTGGAAACAGGAGCCAGATAGCTTTGGCCGATAAAATATTTTGCAAAAGCTGTGTTCGGTTCGCCAATGGGGAACATGATTTCCTGCTGGAATTTTTCTTTGTCTGTCACAGCCGCTGCAGCAGCCGCCGGTTCCGCATACACTTCTTTCGCCATGTTGAACGCCGCCCAGGCTTTCGGCCAGCCTGTATAGAAGCCCAGCTGGGTAATGATTTCAGCCATTTCCGCTTTGGTAACCCCGTTATTTTTTGCAGACTGGATGTGATACTTCAGCGAACTGTCGATAACGCCGCTGCCTACCAGGCCGGAAACTGTAACTATGCTGCGGTCGTGTAACGAAAGCACATCGTTCTTCGACCACACTTCGCCAAATAAAATATCGTCATTGTAGCGAGCAAAATCCGGGGCGAAATCCCCCAGCCTGTCCCTGCCTGCTGTCTGTACAATTTTCTTTGCTGCTCTCTGATTCGGATTTGTCATTGCTGCTGCCTCCACATAATTTAAATTCACTGACATAAGGATCGACGCGCCTGCAAAGGCTGCCGCCACGGTTTTCCATTTCCTTTTCATATGTTTGCTCCCCCTCATAGGTTGTATTGCTACACGATCATTATAAGCAATATATGAAGGGAAAACAAATACCTGCTGTCAATTACCTGTAATGCTTTTAAGGCATACCAGAAACCTTACTCTTGTAAACAATCCCGCAGCTGTCACACGAGCAATTCAGCTTCTGAATACACGGCCACGTGACCGCTCATTTTGATATGCGTGCCATCCATACGGCAGTATAATACACCGCCTCTTGCCGAAGCCTGATACGCCACGATTTCTTCTTTTCCTTTTCGTTTTGCCCAATACGGAACGATATGACAGTGCCCGGAGCCGCAGACCGCTGCGTGTCTGAAAGTTCACCTGCTCCGCTTCCGTTTCATAAAAATTCAGAATCACATACGCCGTTCCCAGCGTCGCGTGGCCGCACAGGTCGATTTCCCCACCCGGCGTAAACCAGCGCAGGTGATACGCAT
>DOSQ01000029.1:0-2054 GCA_003512125.1 Acidaminococcaceae bacterium | reverse complement strand
TTCTCTTTGGTAATGTTCATCATGAGTTCTTCCGGAATCCATTGCTCCATCACGCAAACCGCCGCCTGGTTACCGTGAAATACTTCTTTGGAAAATGCGTCAACTACATATTGTTTCATTTGCAATCCCCCCAAAATAAATGTATCGTGTTTCTTTAATTCTTTTATTCCGTATATTAATTTAACATAACAATTTATAAAACTTCTATCAATGCTTCTGTTTCCTCCGGTGTGGTGCCCCAGTCCGTAGCAAACCGGACCACGGTATGTGTGGCATCAAACTTTTCCCAGAAGCCGTACTCGACCGCCTGCCCCAGCTGTTCCAGTTTTCCGTTCTCCACAACACAGAAAATCTGATTGGTCGGCGTTTCAAAAAACAGCTGATATCCTTTTGCAAGCAATGCATCCCGTATTTTATCCGCAGCCTGAATCGCCGGCTGACCGATCCGAAGATACAAATCATCCCGGAACAGTTCATCAAACTGAATCCCCAGAAGCCTCCCTTTGGCAAACAATGCGCCATGCTGTTTAATAATCGTAAAGAGGTGCGGAATCAGGTTCGGATCGGGTATGACCACAGCTTCCCCGAACAAAGCGCCGCATTTGGTTCCGCCAATATAGAAAGCATCGCACAGTTCCGCAAGGTCCGGCAACGTAATATCGTTTTCGGGACAGGCGAGGGCATAGGCCAGCCGCGCCCCATCCAGATAAAGATGAAGACGATATTCATTGCAAACCTCGCGCAATGCCTTCAGCTCGTTTTTGGAATACAGTGTGCCGTATTCCGTGGGATGGGAAATGTATACCATGCCCGGCATCACCATGTGTTCATGATTTGCGTCATTGTAAAAATCCCTCACATAACGGCGCACCGTTTCGGCATCCAGTTTACCGAATTTGTGCGGCAACGCAAGAACTTTATGCCCGTTTGTTTCAATAGCTCCGGCTTCATGTACGCTGATGTGCCCGGTTTCGGCCGCAATCACACCCTGGTAAGAATGCAGCAGCGCATCGATCATCACCGCATTCGCCTGAGTACCCCCAAGCAAAAACTCTACAGCAGCATCTTCGCTCTGACAGGCTTTCCGGATTTTCTTCCTGGCTTCCGCGGAAATCTCATCCTGACCGTACCCTGCGGTTTTCATCATATTTGTTTCCGCAATCCTGCGGATGATGAAAGGATGCGCTCCCTTCATATAATCGCATGCAAAGGACAGTTTTTTACTTTCTGTTTTCATCTTGTTGCCTCCTTGACTCGTTCTGGAACAGATTATAAATGAAATCATCCATAAGTAAAATGATGTTTTGTTATCATTATCATGAATTAATTCATAGAAAGATGATCTCACCATGGAAATTATTCAATGTGAAGCAGTCATCAAGGCTGTTGAACTTGGAAGCCTCAGTGCTGCGGCGGAGCCCCCGCAGTTTATCTCCCTCGGTATTGCCTATCCGTCAGAAACTGAACTATCCCCTGCAGCAAAACGGTTTATTGCCTTTGCCATCAGCAAACTCCGCAATGTATAACCCGTACCCGTTGTGTTTTTCTGCCCCAAAAAAACAAGCTCTGCGCAACAGTAAGCCTTCCGGTTACCGGCTGGTTATATGTTATGCAGAGCTGTTTTATTATTTATCCAGATCTACAATTTCATACAGATCGTTGCCCATGCCCATCTCTTTCATATAAGTGAGCTGTCGCAGGCCGTGACGGCTTTCCATCCGTTCAATCAGGTCGTGGCCCTTACCGTCGTGCAAGGCATAAACCATATCCACGGAAGCCTGGTCCACCGCCAGGATATCTTTGGAGGCCAGAATACCGATGTCCGGGGTGGTGACAGGGGCAGCCGCCGTTCCTTCACAGTCGCAGGACACGCTCATGTTCCGCAGCACGTTGATGAAGGTGATGTGTTTCCCGAAGTGATCTACGGTAGCCTTGGTGGATTCCACCATGCGTTCCATAAATTCTTCTTTGGTAATGCCCCACTGGGAGCCGCTGTCGCCGGCGTGAATCATCTTTTTACCGATGCGCCCGTCTGCCATGCCGATGGCCAGGTT
>DOSQ01000027.1:5280-6840 GCA_003512125.1 Acidaminococcaceae bacterium | reverse complement strand
CTGGTGAAGGAAGTGACCACGGCGGAAGAACTGCTTCCGAAAGCTACAGCTTTTGCGAAAAAGCTGGCTGCCGGTCCCACACTGGCTTACGCTAACATGAAGAAGATGATGTTTGTCAGCATGTACCAGGGCTTTGAAGAGTTCATCAAAGCGGAAGTGGCGCTGCAGAATGAATGCGCTAACAGCGCGGACTTTAAGGAAGGCATCACCGCATTCCTGGAGAAGCGGAAAGCGAAGTTTACAGGAAAATAAATTAAATTCGGAAAAGATTCAGGCGTGCAAGGTTTCGCAAAACCGTACGTGTTTGGCTCAATCCTTGCACGCGTTCTTTTTTCCAACATAGCAATAAAAAAATGAACATTTCTTATTATTTACAAAAAGAAAAACTGAATAGGGAAGATATCGTTTTCCTTCTTGGCCGCACTGCACCGGATGAATTGGAGCAACTGTACCGGGCAGCGTACGAAACCAAAAAGGAATGGGTCGGCAATGTAGATTATTACCGGGGGCTTCTGGAATTTTCCAACCGCTGTATCAAGAACTGCTGCTATTGCGGTATCCGCCGGGACAATAAAGAGGTGGAACGCTTTGACACGCCCCGGGAGGACATTCTGGCTATGGCCCGCTGGTGCTATGAGCAGCAGTACGGTTCCATTACGCTGCAATCCGGGGAACGGCAGGACGAGGCCTTCATTGACTATGTAGAGGAACTGCTGCGTGATATAAAAAAGATTGGCGATGGGGCTCTGGGTATCACCCTTTGCGTGGGGGAACAGACAAAGGAGACGTATCACCGCTGGTTCAACGCGGGGGCACATCGCTACCTGCTGCGTATTGAAAGCAGCAATCCGAAGCTGTACGCTACACTGCATCCCCGGGACGGGCACCACAGGTGGGAAGTGCGTAAGGCCTGTATCGACGCGCTGGCGGAGATCGGTTATCAGGTGGGAACCGGAGTGATGATCGGCCTGCCCGGACAGACGCTGGACGACCTGGCCAATGACATTCTGTTTTACAAAGAGCAGAATATTGCCATGATCGGCATGGGACCCTATGTGGTGCATCACAACACGCCACTGGGGAAAACGGTGTGTGAAGAGGGGCTGGATACACCGGAAGCAAGAGCGGAACGCCTTCGCCTTAGCATCAACATGGTAGCGGTAACACGCCTCTTTTTAAAAGATGTAAACATTGCGGCTACAACAGCGATGCAGACGCTGCATCCCTTGGGAAGGGAAAAGGCATTGCAGGCCGGGGCCAATATCCTGATGCCGCTGGTGACGCTGCCCCAATACCGGAGCCAGTATCAGCTGTACGACAATAAACCCTGCCTGGAAGACGGGCAGGAACAGTGCCGCAACTGCCTGAGCGCGCGGGTCGCTTCTGTGGGCGACACCGTAGGCTGGGGCCAGTGGGGCGACTCACCGCACTTTTTTAACAATCTGAAATAAACAAAGATTCATTTATCATCTTTTTCTCAGATTTTATGTACTGAGAAATCAAAAAGACACAAGCAAAACATCGGGGACGGTTACGTAATTCCATGAGATGAAATTCGTC
>DOSQ01000027.1:3994-5207 GCA_003512125.1 Acidaminococcaceae bacterium | reverse complement strand
GGCGAAGCCTCGAGTTTCGAAGCCACAGACGAATGAATCCATGGAATAGTAACCGTCCCCGGTTTTGCGGTATCTTTTTGATTTCAAATTACTTATTGGGAGGAAACGTTTATCAGTGCCCGAAAATCGCGATGTACCCGTTCACGAAGATGTACAGTACGATCAGCGGGAGGATGTAGGTCAGGTAGAAGCGCAGCCACTTGGGGAAGGCGACGCCTTTGCCCGTGTCTGCCTCTTTGATGAAGTTATCCCAGCCCCACCCGTAACGGCTGGTGCAGAAGGCCAGGTAGATCAGGCTGCCTAAAGGCAGCAGGTTGTTGCTGACCACGAAATCTTCCAGGTCCAGCACACCGGTGCCTTTGCCCAGCGGCTGGAAGCTGCTCCAGATGTTGAAACCGAAGATACAGGGAAGCGACAATACGATGATGGCCACGGTGCCCATCTTAATGACGCTCTTGCGTTCCCAGCCTGTCAGATCGCAGATGCAGGCAATCAGGTTTTCAAATACCGCAATAACGGTGGACATGGCGGCGAAGGTCATGAACAGGAAGAACAGGGCGCCCCAGAACTGGCCGCCTGCCATGTGGTTGAATACGTTGGGCAGGGTGATGAACAGCAGGTTGGGGCCGGCGCCCGGGTCTACGTTAAAGGCCGAGCAGGCCGGGAAGATAATGAGGCCGCTCATGATGGCCACAAAGGTATCCAGCAGGATGACGTAGATGGCTTCGCCGGTGAGACGTTTTTCCTTGCCGATGTAGCTGCCGAAAATGGCCAGAGCCCCGATTCCAAGGCTTAACGTGAAGAACGCCTGGCCCATGGCGGCAAAGATGACTTCGTTGGCACTGTATTTGGTAAGGCGGCTGAAGTCAGGCTGCAGGAAATAGGCAAGGCCGCTTTCCCCGCCGGGCAGAAGTACCGAATGGACTGCCAGGGCAATCATGAGAAACAGCAGGCAGGTCATCATGAACTTGGTGATCCGTTCCACACCGGCCTCAACACCCAGATAGCAGACGCCGAAGCCCAGGATGACGGTGAGGGCCATGTAACCGGTCATGGTGGCGGGATTGGAAACCAGCCCGCCCAGTACGCCGCCGATATCTTTGGCGGCCATGCCCACGAAGGCGCCTGTCACCATTTTATACAGATAATAGAACATCCAGCCGGTGATGGTGGTGTAATACATCATCAGCATGGCGTTGCCTAAAATACAGCC
>DOSQ01000027.1:0-3820 GCA_003512125.1 Acidaminococcaceae bacterium | reverse complement strand
ATCGCCAGGAAAAACAGGTATATGAGTACGAAGGAAGCGCCTCCGTATTTGCCGGTGATAAAAGGAAACCGCCAGACATTACCTAAACCGATGGCGCAGCCTGCCGATACAAGAATGAAGCCCAGACGGGTTGAAAATGTTCCTCTTTCCATAATGATGTCTCCTCTTAAGAAATATTTCACTGTTTTCTGTCATTTTTCATTAATTTTATTATCTTATTATAGCAAGTCGTGACAAGAAAAGTAAATACTATCTTCAAAACAGTATAAAAATTTCCTGCTTTGCGTTTTCCGTCAGGCTCCGGGCCGACAGTAACAGAAAACGGATATGCCCCTGCAACGCAAGGTATTTATTGACTAATGTACGCTGTTGTGGTTTAATAAAATGTAGAAATTTGTAGATGATTTCTATAAATTTTTAACGAAGTTACGCTAATAAACAGTGCATTTTCAAACTGGTTATCTGAAATCTAAGGAGGAATTGAAATGAGTTTTTGCAGTGAATTTAAAGAGTTTGCGGTACGCGGTAATGTGGTAGACATGGCAGTTGGCGTTGTAATCGGCGGCGCTTTTGGCAAAATCGTTACATCCTTCGTGAATGATATCGTTATGCCCCCGTTAGGCAAACTGGTCGGCGATGTGGATTTTTCCAACCTGTTCATCAACCTGACCGATAAAAATTACGCAACGCTGGCAGAAGCAAAGAAAGCCGGCGCCGCGGTCATTGCTTACGGCTCTTTCATTAACACGGTCATTGATTTCCTGCTGGTTGCCTTTGCTGTATTTGTGGTGATCAAACAGATCAACCGTATGCGCAAACCGGCGGAAGAACCGGCTCCGGCCCGTACCTGCCCGTACTGCAAGAGCGAGATCGCGGACGATGCGACCCGCTGCCCGCATTGCACCAGCCAGTTAGACTGATGAGGATCGATGTACAGTGGCTTTGATACAGGAGTACAGAAAAAATAGAATTTGGATTCATACGGTGCTGGCCCTGCTTGCAGCAGGGCTGGTTTTTTGTGGTTCTGCCGCGGCTGCCCTTGTACCGGCAAACAGTCCCCGGGTCAAGACCATGGGGCGCTGGATCCCCGACGATAACGGCAACCTGTATGCAGGCCGGGGCGCCGTCATTGCTTCTGTGGAATTTGAGGGGACGGGCGTGCAGGCGCAGATGTTCAGCGATTCACAGGGCGATGTATGGTGGCTGAAAAAACTGGATGACGGGCCGATGACCCGTTTTAAACCGCAAATGGGCCTGAATATTTTATATCAGGGCCTGCCGTATGGAAAACATACGCTGACCATGATCCGGGAGACGGAAGGCATGCGGGGCGTTACCATTTTGTGCGGTTTTAACTTTGCGGGGGAAAAGGAACCGGAGGCAGAAGGAACAGCACAGTCTGCCCGCAAAAAGGAACCAGCGGCAAACGAAACGGAAACCGCTGCAGATAGAAACGAAAAAGCAACCGGCAAGAAGGGCAAGGCAAAAAACGAAACGGGAACCGCTGCAGATAAAAACGTAAAGGCCGCAGGCAAAACGGATACGAAGCATGGCGATACGCCGCTGGTGGAGGTCCCCCGGCGCAGAAGTATTGAGATCATCGGGGACTCTGTGGCAGCGGGAGCCTTTATTTATCCGGACGGTGATTACTTCGAACGGGAAAGCGGGTATCTGGCATTCGGTCCCCGGCTGGCCCGGATGCTGGACGCGGACTGGAGCTGCGTGGCTTCTTCCGGGGAAGGCGCGGTACGGAATAATGAAGAAAAATATCCGTATACTGCAAAACACGCGGAAGCCCAGATCGAGCAGGCCTTTTACACACAGATGGAACCCCGTTGGGACAACCGGATGGATGCCCCTGATCTCGTCATTCTGGCCTACGGGGAAAATGATTTTAATGATATAGTGAACAGCCCGTCGGATGTTTATTTTAAAAAACAGTACAAAAACCTGCTTCTGAAGTTGCGGAAATTCCGCCCCGATTCTGTTATCTTCTGCACAACACCGGCCAACATCGTTACCAGCCGGCGCGCGACCCCCGGCATGAGCGGCGCGGTAGAAGAGCTGCGGGCGGAAGGCGACACAAAGATCTATTTTATCGATCTGAATGAGCAGGGACAGCTGCTGGACCGGTCGGACTTTCTGGACGGGGTGCATCCCCTGGCAAGCGGGCATGAAAAGATCGCCCGCTATCTGCTGGAGCAGGTCCGTACTATATTGGGATGGAACTGAAGACAATAAGGTGCAGGAAGACGCAGGCCGGCGTGCTGCCCGGTTCATTTATGAACGGTTCCTTAGCGTGCAAAGGATTATCCGGTATTTCCCGGACTTGACAAAAGGGAAAAAGACTTTTAAGATGGTTTTGTCGGATGCGTATCATTTACATCACAGACGATAGCATTTTTTGTTGAAGGAGTGGAAAGTATGAAGAAATTTATTTATGGTATTCTGACAGTGGCAATGGCATCCATGCTGATGCTGGGCTGTGGCGGTGACGGCGGCAAAAAGGCAGCTGTGGACGCGCCCAAGGATGCAGGTAAAAAGGTAGTGCTGAAGGTTGGCGCCACCCCGGTGCCCCATGCGGAACTGCTGAACTTTGTAAAACCGCAGCTGGCGAAAGAAGGCGTGGACTTACAGGTCATCGAGTTTACGGATTATGTAAAACCGAACCTGTCCCTTTCCGATAAAGAACTGGACGCCAACTTCTTCCAGCATGTTCCTTTCCTTGAAAAGACCTGCCAGGAACGCAATCTGAAACTGACCGTACTGGATAAGATCCATATCGAACCCATGGGCTGCTACTCCAAAAAGTATAAAGATCTCAAATCCCTGCCTGACGGCGCCAAGGTCGCCATCCCCAACGACCCCACCAACGGCGGGCGCAGCCTGATGCTGCTGGAAGCAGCGGGCCTGCTGAAACTGAAAGACGGCAAAGGCATCACCGCAACGCCTAACGATCTGGCAGCCAATCCCAAGAACCTGAAGATCATCGAAGTGGAAAGCGCTACGCTGCCCCGGGCCATGGATGACACCGATCTGGCAGTCATCAATTCCAACTTTGCCATGGAAGCCAAGCTGAACCCGGTGAAGGATTCCCTGTTCATTGAAAAGGATTCCCCGTACGCCAACGTGATCGCGGTACGTACCGGTGACGAGAAGCGCCCGGAACTGGTTAAACTGGCGAAAGCGCTGAAGACCCCGGAAGTGAAGAAGTTCATTGAAGACAAATACAAAGGCGCGGTAGTTCCTGCATTCTGATACGGATTTGCGGGACCGTTAAATCCTGAAAACAGCTTACATAGCAGGGCGGTTTCGAATGTATGATTCGTAACTGTCCTGTTTTGTTTTTTACAATATGTTCACTTTTCTTTTTTACTGACTTGTGATACAATAAACACGAACAGTTGTTTTAGAAATTACCGGACATAAGAGGTAGCAGGTATGGAACAGGCAGGCATTTTTGACGATCTGGTGAGCCAGCCGCTGGCAGCCCGTCTGCGGCCGGAAACAATAGAAGAATACGTGGGACAGGAACATCTGCTGGGCAGGGGCCGGGTACTGCGCCGTATGATCGAGCAGGACCGGATCTCCTCCATGATCTTTTGGGGACCTCCTGGCGTGGGGAAGACCACACTGGCCCAGATCATCGCCCGGATGACGCAGTCGGTATTTATTAATTTTTCTGCTGTGACAAGCGGAATCAAAGAGATCCGCACCGTCATGGAAAAAGCGGAAAAGAACCGCCAGATCGGGCAGCGGACCATTGTGTTCGTAGACGAAATACACCGGTTCAACAAAGCCCAGCAGGATGCCTTTCTGC
>DOSQ01000001.1 GCA_003512125.1 Acidaminococcaceae bacterium | reverse complement strand
GCAGGCGGATAAAACCTGATATTCACTCCTGCCGGAACAAATACCGCAATTTCCCTTTCATCTGCCATTACAATCACACGGTTGTTCTGCAGCGCCGCCGTGCCTAATGTTTCAAACGCACTCAGCAGATGATCCAGCCGCCCTCCGAATACGCCGGAAAAAATCCATAATTTTTCAGGAGGTAACAGTTCCAGAAGCAGCTGCAGATCTGTCTGATCCTTTTCCGCCGGAAATACGGTGGCTTTTCCGCTTTCCACGGCCTGCTTCCAAAGGGAACGGTCTGCGCTGTCGCCGTCGCCTATGACTCTGTCCGGGCTTAATCCTGCAGCATGGTAATAATTGATTCCTTTATCGGCAGCTAACAATTCAGGTGTTCCCGAAAGATTCTCTGCTGTCATCTCTAACCAGCCGGCGGCCGGTTTCCGGCCTCCGCATACGGAAAAAGCAATTTCCTTTACAGGCTGTTCATCATTAATATGCAGCGTACCCTGGGGAAAGAAAATTTTATTCATGGGCGTACCTTCTTTTTGGCGGGAGCCGGCTTAATGATAATGCTGGTTCCATCCCGCACCACTTTCCAGTCTACATCCCCGCCTTTATCTTTCAGCCATTCCATACTCACTTCCAAAATGCAGCGGTTCAGTTTTTCTATTGCTTCCGGTGGAAGCATCATGGCTTCCGCTTCCTTTTTGATTGAAGAAGAATTTTTACGCAGCTTTACACGTCGGCTGTCGTCGCTTAACAGCGCTGTTTCAAAACTTTCCTCTTCCTCCATGCCACGGAACATATCCGCATCCGATAAATTTCTTTTAATCTTCACATTAACTCTCCATCAATATAGTTAAATTAAGCAATATATTTTTCCCGGAAGGATTCGCCCTGTCGGAAAGCTTAAAAGGCGACTGTATCTTTACAGGGTGACGCCGTAGCTTCGAGGGGAAAGGAGGGAAAAATCAGTTGCGTTATAAATCAAGTATTGCCTTTGTGGCATTTTCTTCAATAAACTGGCGTCGCGGTTCCACCTTGTCTCCCATTAAAATGGAGAAAATCGCATCCGCTTCCGCCGCATCGCTCAGGGTAACCTGCAGCAGGGTACGGTACTGGGGATCCATGGTGGTCTCCCACAGCTGCTCCGGATTCATTTCGCCCAGACCTTTGTAACGCTGTACGGATACATTTTTCTTATCGCTGCCGATTTCATCCATGCATACCCGCAGCTCTTCATCCGTATATGCGTAACGGTGGGCTTTCTGCCCCTTCTTAACTAAATACAGGGGCGGTTTGGCAATATATACATGACCTTCCGTAATCAATGGTTTCATGTAACGGTAGAAGAATGTTAAAAGCAGGGTGGCAATATGGGCGCCGTCCACGTCAGCATCGGTCATGATGATAATTTTTCCGTACCGCGCTTTGCTGATATCGAAATCTTCCCCGATACCGCAGCCGAAAGCCGTAATCATATTTTTGATTTCATCGCTGGACAGCATACGGTCCAGACGGGCCTTTTCAACATTTAAGATTTTACCGCGTAACGGCAGGATGGCCTGGAACTTGCGGTCACGTCCCTGCTTGGCACTGCCGCCTGCAGAATCACCTTCGACCAGGTAAATTTCAGTCATGGTATTGTCTTTGCTTTGACAGTCGGCCAGTTTACCGGGAAGGCTGCTGCTTTCCAGAATACTCTTTCTCCTGGTCAGATCCCTGGCTTTACGGGCAGCGGCCCGGGCACGGGAAGCCATCACTGCTTTTTCAATGATTTTCTTTGCTTCGCCGGGATGTTCTTCAAAGAACTCCTCCAGTTGTTCCGTTACCAAATTGTCTACAATACCGCGAATCTCACTGTTGCCTAATTTTGTTTTTGTCTGCCCTTCAAACTGGGGTTCCTGGACTTTGATGCTGATGACAGCGGTAATCCCTTCACGGCAGTCATCACCGCTCAGGTTTTCGTCATTATCTTTTAACAGATTGTTTTTACGGGCGTAATCGTTGATGGAGCGGGTCAGGGCCTGTTTAAAACCGCTCAGGTGGGTGCCGCCCTCTTCCGTATTGATGTTGTTTACATAGCTGAAAATATTTTCCGTATAACTGTCGGTATATTCCATGGCTACTTCAACAATATTGGTATCTTTTACGCCTTCCACATAAATAGGTTCCGCATTAATCTTATCTTTGTTAGCATCTACATACTTAACAAATTCAATAATGCCTCCCTTAAAATGGAAGGTCTCACTGCGTCCGTCCCGTTCATCCTGCAGGGAAATCGTTATCCCTTTATTTAAAAAGGCCAGTTCCCGCAGGCGCAGACGTAATATATCATAATCATAAACTGTTTCTGTAAAAATTGTATTGTCCGGTTTAAAATGAACCGTGGTACCGGTGGCATCGGCTGTTCCGATTTCATACAAAGGCTTGCTGGTCTTGCCCCGCATGAATTCAATCCCGTACCTTTTTCCGTTCCGGCGTACTTCCACTTCCATCTTTTCAGACAACGCGTTTACACAGGATACGCCTACACCGTGCAGACCGCCGGAAACCTTATAACCGCCGTCACCGAATTTACCGCCTGCGTGTAATACAGTCATAACAACTTCCACAGCCGGCTTTCCCGTTTTATGCATGTCTACAGGAATACCGCGGCCGTTATCAACAACCGTGATGCTGTTATCCGGATTAATGGTAACCTTTATGGTATCGCAGAAACCCGCCAGTGCTTCATCTATGCTGTTATCTACTACTTCTGATACGAGATGGTGAAGACCGCGGCCGGAAATGCTGCCGATATACATACTGGGACGTTTCCGTACAGCTTCCAGTCCTTCCAGAACCTGAATCTGGCTGGCGCCGTACTGTCCGTCTACACCGGTAGCTTCTTTAATTTCCTTTTCGATTTCAACTTGTCTGGCTTCCTCGGCAGCGCGGATTTTTTCTGCGTCGTCGACTGCCTCCATCACTGTTTCATTCTTTTCAGCCATTATTTCCTCCGTTATTATAAATTAGGTTTTGATTGATCCGTTTTTGTAAAGTTGAAGCTGAAATCGGTGATAAATAAATACCGTTTTCCGTCAGCACCACACTGTCCGTATCAGCTTTTTCCGATACATTTTCAATATTGTAAGATTCACCGTTTTTATTTTTCAGGCTTATATAAAAATCTTTATTTTCTTTAACAGAAAATATGCCTATGATCTTTGCTGCCTCTATAAGACAGCCGCCTCCCAAATGAACAAACATAGTTTACTTTCCCTTTTGCAAAAATTTTAAAATATTTTCATATTCTTTTTCTTTGATCAGGGCCAGCGGCTTTCCGGCTTTCAACTGTATTCCCAGCTTTTTTTCCTGTTCGCTGGCTGTATTCAGGCGTATCTTTTCAAAATAATACATTTTAATATCATTTTTTATGATATTGAATTCTGTTTCATTGCATTTAATTATTTTCTTGATATCATACCATTTGATCCAAGGTTCTTTATGAATGAAATTCCATATTTTATATTCCAGTTCCTTATATTGCTTTATTTCACATAAATAACATATTTTTTCATTATTTTTTAAATATCCGCCGCATACAGGGCATTTTTTTATTTTACCTTCTTCATACAGTTTTTCCAGACCTAACCTTTTTTCTTCCACTCCAACAATAGCTTCCCTTACTTTTTCATTCCTGATATGGGCAAACTTTAACCTCAGCCCTTCTCTTTCTTCTGCTGTGACAGCCGGAACAGGAAGTCTTTCTTCTGTATGACTGTGGGAATGTACCGGATATTTACGTCCATGCTTAAAATTTTTTCCTAATATAAATTTAATATCCTTTACATAATCGGTTCCCATAAATGTATTGATCTGGCGGATAAACTGGCTTTTATAATACATGAACTGATTAGACCAGACAGAAGAATCTACAGCCAGTGTTAAGATCCTTCGTTCCAGTTTTACAGGCCCGCAATGTTTTGCATTATTCGCTCCGATTATTTCAGCCCAGCAGGCTTTCATTTTAAAAAGATTATACTGATTCTGATTCGACTGGGAACCTGCCATCTTCAGTATAATTTTTTCAATACCTTCCATTTTAATTTAAAGTTATACTTCCCTTATCCACATTAAAATACTGGTTCGACCCAAAATCAGGAATCAGTGTTTTATCATTTACCGTGATAATCGTCTGTACTTTATCGTTGATAAAACTGATCAGCTGGTTTCTTCTGTACTGATCTAATTCGCTCATTACATCATCAAGCAAAAGGACAGGATATTCACCCGAAACCTTTTTAACATATTCAATTTGAGAAAGCTTAAGGGCCAGGGCGCAACAGCGCTGTTGTCCCTGGGAAGCAAAAGCCCGGCTGTCGACTCCGTTGATGTATGTTTTTAAATCATCCCTGTGAACACCGATTCCCGTACTCCCCTGCATAATATCTTTAAACCTGCGTTCCTTCAGGCTTCCCATATAAAACTCTTTAATTCCCTGTAAGGTTTCCTCTTCCGGATAAAATACTTCTCCGTTATTTCCTTTCATTTCATATTTAATTTCAAGCAAATCAATTTTATTGGAAAGAATATGAAAAACAGGGATTGCTATCTCTTTCAGTTTCTTAAGATTATGCAGCCTTTTGATTAAAATCTGCGCCCCTGTATCGGAAATCTCTTCATCCCAGGCAGCAAGCGGCTGTTGCGGCTCGTTACTGTCACGGATTCCCTTTAACAGACTGTTTCTCTGTTTTAACACTCTGCGGTACCGGACAAGAAGTTCATAATACACCGGATCCGTCTGGGAAATTTCCATATCCATGAAACGCCGGCGCAGGGAAGGATCTCCTTTGATAATCTGCAGGTCTTCCGGAGAAAACATCACAGTGTTTAAAAAACTGTAATGATCCTTTGCCGTCGTTTTTTTGCCATCAATTTTTATTTCCTTACGTGTTTTTCCGTTATCCGTATACCGTTTCATACGAATGGAATGGCTTCCGTCCTCTTTCGTAAAATCCAGAAGCACAGCCATCCCTTCCGATGAAAATTTTACCATTTCGTCTTCTTTGTTGGTACGATGGCTCAAACCAAAAGAAGAATAAAAAATACTTTCCAAAATATTTGTTTTTCCCTGTCCGTTTTTGCCGTAAAAAACTGTTACCATTTTATCAAAGGCAACGGAACAGTGATCGTAATTACGGAAATTGACCAGCTGAAGCTTATTGATCTTCATTTGTCAGAAAATTACCCTTACAGGCGTTACAATATAAATATATTTTTCCTCACTGATTGGCTTGATACAAACCGGGCTCAGAGAATTATTCAGATTGATTTCCGCTTCTTCCGTTTCAATATTTTTCATAATGTCCATAATATATGCAGCGTTAAATGCCACATTGATGGGATTCCCTTCTGTTTTGCAGGAAATGATTTCTTCACCCGTACCAACGTCCGGGCTGCTGGACATAACTTTAATCTCATCTGCATTAATGCTGATTTTTACGATACTGTAATCGTTTTCGCTGCCGCTGCACAGGCTCATACGGCTGACAGCTCCGGCCAGATCCTTCACGTTTACTTTCGTCTTTACCGTGAACTGTGGCGGTATGACCCTTCTGTAGTCAGGAAATCTTCCTTCAATCAAACGGGACACTACAGACCATTTGTCAATTTTTACCATCAACTGATTATTTACGATGGAAAAAATTACTTCCTGTGGTAATTTTCCGTTCAGATTCTTATTAATTTCTTTTAGTACGATTGAAGGAATAATTACGCTCAAATCCGGCGCATTCTCTGTCTCAAGAGTGCGAATGGCAAGCCTGTGGGTGTTCGTTCCTACAAATGTTATGTTATTATCCTTAATTTCGCAGAGTACGCCTGTAAACAAAGGACGGGCTGAATCGGTAGAACAGGCAAAAGCTGTTTTCTTGATCAGTTCCTTAATTTTTTCTTCTTCCAGAACAAAGGACTGTTTTGCTTCAATAGAGGGATATTTAGGATATTCGTTTACGTTCATCAGCAGAATCTTATAATCTGCTTTGCCTGACTGCAAACGCACATTATTGTCGTTTTCATATTTCGTTACTTTTACCGTTTCCCCATTGAAGTTACGGACCAGATCGTTAAAGCGGGAAGCCGCAATGACAATCTCACCCGGCTCTTCTACTTTAGCCTCTATTTCATTGCTCATGGACAGGTTAATGTCCATTCCTTCCAGTCTCAGAATACCGTTATTGGCAATAATATGCATTCCTCCAAAGATGGGCGTACTGGGTTTGGTTGCAATGGCTGGCATAATGGACTGTACTGCTTTATTTAACTCTGTAGTTATACATGTAAATTTCATTTGTTCACATCCCTTTCTTTTTTATTTTTTTTATTTTTATATAAATATAATTATCGTTGTAGTAGTAAATACTGTGCATTGTGTGGAAAAGCTTGTAAAACTGCTCCGTTAGCGCAAATCTTCCTGTGTATAAACTGTTTACAGTGTGTATAAGATTATGAACAGTATGAACAGCTCAAAAAGTTATTAACAGTTATACACACGTCAGTCACATATTATTCACATAGTTTTTAACAGTGCCATTAACGTGAAATCAGATCAGATGGAACGGATCTGTTCCTCAAATTGCTGCATCAGGTTGTCAAAACTACGGTCTTCTTTCCGCATTTTGTCAATTTTTTCAAAGGCATGAATGACCGTGGTGTGGTCCCTGCCGCCAAAGGAAAAACCTATTTTAGGAAGCGACGCGTCTGTCATCCTCCTGCACAGATACATGGCAATCTGCCTGGGCATGGCTATGTTTTTAGGCCTTTTCTTACCTATTAAATCATCTATCTGCAGGTTATAGAATTTGCATATATGGCTGATTATTTTCTCAATCGTAACATTTTGACGGGTGTGTGTGGCAAAATCTTTCAGCACTGTTTCAGTCATTTTCATATCAATGGGAATATGCATTATGCTGGCATAAGCTACGATTCGGTTAAATGCGCCTTCGATCATACGGATGTTGTTGTCGATGCTTACGGCAACCGTCTGGATTACATCATTCGGCATATCGATATTCTCGGTTTCCGCTTTTTTCCGTATGATAGCGATACGGGTTTCCAAATCAGGAGGCTGAATATCTGCTGTAAGACCGCTGGCAAAACGGGAACGCAGCCGTTCTTCAAGTTTATCCATGCTCTGGGGATTACGGTCACTGGAAATTACAATCTGTTTGTTAGCTTCTTTCAGTGCATTAAATGTATGGAAGAATTCTTCCTGGGTCCGTTCCTTGTTTTCCAAAAACTGTATGTCGTCTATAATCAGGCAGTCGATCGTACGGTATTTTTCCTGAAAATCTTTTACAGTATGATTTTGAATCGCGTTGATAATCTCATTCGTAAATGATTCGCTGGTCACATATTTAACTTTGGAATTAGGATTGGCTTCTAAAATGGCATTGCCGATGGCGTGCATCAGGTGGGTTTTACCCAATCCCGAATTTCCGTAGATAAACAAAGGGTTGTAAACATTGCCCGGATCTTTGGAAACTGCCATTGCAGCTGCCGTAGCAAACCGGTTGGAATTGCCTACTACAAAGGTTTCAAAACGTTGTTTTTTGTTAATATTACTTTCATAGGGCGCTTCTTTTATTTTATCGTCTTCTACAAAAAGAGAATTAATTTTGTAATTTTCTTTAGGCACATCCAGATAGCTCTGATTTTCTACTTTCAGTTCCAGATTTATGTTATTATTATTAGTAATTTCTTTTAAAGCAGCCAGAATGAGGGAAAGGAAGTTCTGCTGGATTGAAGAACAGAGATTGGTACTCGGTACGGTGCAGTAAATAACGTCATTTTCGAACTTTACGGGGGTAATCTGCCGGATATACATATCCATGTTGGATTCACTGGTAGCATGGCTTAATTTATCAGTAAGCCGGCTCCAAATTTGATCTAAATCAAGTATTTCCATGAAGCATTTCCTTTCTTACAAATTTACTCTTTATTTTACCATAAAAATACCAAAAATAAAAGTTATCCACAGGGTATAAAACGATAGAATTTGTGAAATATTGTTAAATCCTTGACACTGTGTGGGCTTTTTAGTATAATTCTGTCAGCTATCAATTGAAATCATTTATATAGAGATTGATAAGACCATGGAATGAAGGAGGTAAGCACTGTGAAACGTACATTCCAGCCCAACAATCTGAGAAGAAAAAGAACGCACGGGTTCCGCAAGAGAATGGCTACACTGGGTGGCCGCCAGGTTCTGAAAAGAAGACGCTTAAAAGGCAGAAAGAAATTGTCTGCATAACTTTAGAATAAATAGGCCGCGCAAGTGGCCTATTTTTTCCATGTAGACAGGAGTATGGACGCAATGAAAGAATTTACTTTTCCCAAATCAAACAAAATCAAAGCAAAGAAAGAGTTTCAGAATGTGTATGAAAAAGGACATTCTGTAGTGGACGGTCTGGCTGTCTTCTATGTATTGCCCGGTGAAAATGAAAAGATTAAAATAGGTTTCGCTGTGGGTAAGAAGGTGGGCAATGCTGTTATTCGCAACCATGTGAAACGCATGATGCGCGAAGTCTTTCGTATGAACAAGAACAGATTAAAAGATAATTTCAAAGTGATTTGGGTAGCGCGCAAAAGACTGGCACAGGCAGATTACAAAACGTATGAAAGAGTGTTTTTAAGACTGGCTAAACGGGCAGCTCTGCTGCAGCAGGAGTAAAAATGATCAAGGATATTTCTTCTATTTTAAAAGTTATATTTACTTCCCTGATTCGTTTTTATCAGTTATGCATATCCCCGTTGTTAGGTAATAACTGCAGATATTATCCCACCTGTTCCCAATATGCAATAGAAGCAATTGAGAAAAAAGGAGTGATAAGAGGCTGCTGGATGGCGGTAAAACGGATCTGCCGCTGCCATCCCTGGCATGACGGGGGATATGATCCTGTGAAATAACATGCATTACGAATGACTTGTATTACGTATTGAAGGAGTGAAAAATTGGACTTTATAGCGAATCTGATTAATCATGTTATCCAGACGTTATATCACTTTTTAGGAAGTTTCGGTTTTCAAAATTATGGCCTTGCGATTGTATTGATGACTATCATCATTAAAATTATCCTTTTTCCGCTGACAAAAAAACAGATCGAGTCTACCAGGGCCATGATGTCGATCCAGCCTAAAATGAAAGAAATCCAGGAAAAATACAAAAACGACAAGGTTCGTCTGAATCAGGAACTGGCCAAACTGTATCAGGAGCAGGGTGTGAATCCTATGGCAGGCTGCCTTCCTTTATTGATCCAGATGCCTATTTTATTTGGTATTTATTACGCTGTTCGTGATTTGCAGTATGAAGGACCTGCTAATTTCCTTTGGATGGAAAATATTGCCAATCCGGATCCCTTATATATTCTGCCTGTATTGTCTGCAGTAACCACGTATATCCAGGCTAAACAGACTATGCCCAAAAAAGATCCCAATGCCAAGCAGCAGGATGGTTTGATGGGTATGATGCAGGGACAGATGATGACCTATTTTATGCCTCTTTTCATCGGCTATATAAGCTTGAGTTTTCCTGCCGCTTTGGTTCTTTACTGGATTGTAATGAATATTATGCAAATCGGGCAGCAGGCTTTGATTAACTCACAGATGGACCGTAAAAAAGCATAACCGGTTTTTATGATTAATAAGGAGTTTAAAATGAATGTAGAATCTGTAGGTAAAACCGTAGAAGAAGCACTGGAATCAGCATTAAAAGAATTAAACCTTACCAAAGAGGAAGTTGATTATACTGTTTTAGTAGAACCAAAAAAGGGATTTTTGGGTTTTGGTAAAAAGGAAGCAAAAATCCTGGTAACGCCGAAAGCGGATACTATTTCCCTGAAAGCGGAAAAAAAGCCCGAAGAAGAATCACTGAAAGATAAAATCGTTTCTTTCGGAGAAAAGACTACCGAATCGGCTGGAGCGGTTTTGCGTAAAGTAGGGGAAAAAGCAGACGAACTGGATGAAAGACAGAAAGCCTTTAATAACCGGGTAAAAGAAAAATGGAACGACACCGTTGATTCTGTGAAGGAAAGCGGAGATAAAGTAAAGAATGCAGTCAACGAAAAAGTGGAAACAGCGAATGCTGTAACC
>DOSQ01000044.1 GCA_003512125.1 Acidaminococcaceae bacterium | reverse complement strand
ATGGGAAGGTCCTTTGCATTCTTTAAAGAACCCTGGATCACAAATTTTAATTTGCTTTCCGGTTTGATTTTGCCAACATAGGTATGCATCTTATCTTTCTGTCCTACATAGCGGAAATCTTCCGCCCCTTCCGCGTCTACCGTTATGGCGGTCAGTCCCTGTTCCACGACAGGAGCGGCGGGTACCCGTCGCAATTCAGCGAAACAGGGTAAAGAGAAAAGACAGAAAAGGATTGAGAACAGCATCAGCTTGGTGAAAGTTTTAGTAAAATATTTCATCATGGTAAGCTCCCGTTATCAATAACATTTCAAAATTCTTCCTGAACCTCAAAAGGTTCCTTCCTGAAAATTTATTGCCAACAATTCCTGCGGCAAACCGGGTACGTATCGTTATCTTAACTGATAATCGCCGCTACGCTGCCAATTAAAATGAACAGCAGTGTGCCGCCTAAAAACAAACCGATACCGCCCATCATCCGCAGTGTTTTGATCAGGCCCCAGCTTTCCCCGTTCGCATCCTTCACGCCTACGCCGAACATGGACAGGACGGTAAGCTTCCGCGAATCTTTTTCGCCGATCAGTTTTTCTTTGCCGTTTTCCAGAATCTCATAAATAAAAGGATGGTCAAAGGCGTCCATGCGAATCCCTTTTGACAGGTACAGCAGGACGAGGATGAAGGCGATGCAATACCAGGCCGCGCCGTATTCCGGAGCAAAGCTGTCCATAAACTTTTCGCCTTCCTTCATGGTAGCCCAGCGGAAGAATGCGGCAATGATGGCAGGTAAAAATACCGTAACAAAGGTGTTCACAATAACGGAGATCATACGGCTCACCGGATAAAAGCGAAGATGCACCGGTACCAATTGGCCTGCGTCATTTCTCTCCCGGAAGACCGGCGTGTTATCGTACGGGTTTTCCAAAACGTCTTCCCCTTCTGCGATGGAGAGGGCATTTCCCTTGCGTTCCGCTTTGGCGGCTTCCGTTTTTAATACAATGCGGCGCACCACCTCACTGCTGTTTTGCGAAAACATAACCCCGTAAATAATAAAGGGCACGGTGGTGATATACAGGCCCATCCATGCATTGCCGAATAAAAATGTCAGGAGAAGGAAGGTTCCCAGGGTGTACAGGAACCAGTTCCACAGCCAGGGCCTGGATTTTTTCTCGCGCCCGGTAGAGACAGCGATGCGTCCGGTCTGACCGTTCATGACTGCAGTGAGGGTTTTCGTTTTGATAAAATAAACGGGTAGCAGAACGGGAATGGTAAGCAGGCTTCCGGATTTTAAATTTATGTCGACGCCCTCGGTCTGCATGACCCGTTCCACTTCCGGCAGGAAATCTTCTTCCACTTCCTGCAGGATACGCTTTTCCGTCTGGGCGCCGGAAATGTCGGACAGTTTTACATTCTGTCCGGCGATATATCCGTATTCAAAAGGACGGGCTTCCGACCAGTCAAAGGGCTCCATGGCGTTTAATGTCAGGTTGTCCAGCTGTTTGGAGGTGTTCACCGCCGTACCGTCCAGATATCCGTCGCAGTAGTATTGGCGGTATGTTTCGTCACGGCTCACCGTGCCGCCAACCGGTCCCCGGACCAGTTGGTATGGCAGGTAATACCCTTTGAATTGCCCCATATTGGACAGGACTGCCTGGCCTTCCGGCGTTTTTTCATTTTCATGAGCCCACTCCAGCATCCGTTTTTTTGCTTCTTCGGGCGTGATGAAAAAAGGAATGATCAGTTCCGGCATCTGTTCCGGTCGCAGCAGATCCTTCCGGATCAGTTTGCTGCCGCAGAAGTCGCAGGTACCGGAAGCTTCCCCTGCTTTAAAGATCACCTGTGCCCCGCAGGTGGGACAGGAGTGTTCTTCCAGATTCTGTCCGGCCGAACCGGCTTTTATATTTTTCTTGTTCAGGTCGCGCCACTCGCTCATCTTCCGTTCCACTTCCTGGATGCCGGAGACCTGCCCGCAGTTCGGGCAGCTGTAGGTCTGGCGCATAATGTCGAAACCTGCGGGGGCGCCGCAGTTTTTACAATAGATTCGGAGCGGATTGGTTTTTGCCATACTGCTTTCCTCCTGTCATGGTAACGAAAGGAAATGTTTTCTGTAAAAGAAAACAAGTTCACTTGAAAAATGAAAGGCGAAAAAACTATATTACCTATTTTTCATTTTATATTTTATACATAAATCATATCACAAAAGATAATTACTGTATATAAAAGATAATCGGTGAAAATATTACGAAACGAAAGAGATTTTTAAAGTGTAAGAGTTGAAACATAACAGATACTTGCAATTTCATATTACTATATTGTAAAAAAGTTGTCTTTATTTACATGGAAAAAAAGTGTATAATAAAAAAAGATAGTACATTAATAAATTTCTGCAAATATATTTTATAATCACAAGGAGGTTCACAATGGGATTCTTTGGCAGCTTATTTGAAAAGAGACAGTGCTCTATCTGCGGAAAGGAAATGGGACTTACGGAACGCAAAGAATTGTCCGGCGGTAATCTGTGCGATGACTGTGCGGAAAAGCTTTCCGACTGGTTTTCAACAGAAGCCCGTAAAGCTTCCACTCCCCAGCAGATCAAGGAACATCTGGCTTACCGCGAACAGAACCGGCAGGCGGTAGCCCAGTTCCGCGCGACCCGTACCATC
Organism: Acidaminococcaceae bacterium; assembly: GCA_003512125.1. Taxonomy (GTDB): domain Bacteria; phylum Bacillota; class Negativicutes; order Acidaminococcales; family Acidaminococcaceae; genus Succiniclasticum. The sequence goes on along the minus strand of DOSQ01000044.1, from coordinate 893 downwards.
GGGAAGAACACAAAAGTGTATCTTGACGAAATGAACCGGAAGTTTATGGTGTCCTCTGCAAGCAACCTGCAGGAAGACAATCCGGATGTCATTGACGCTTCCGCTATTACCAACGTCGCGGTGGATATTAACGAATCCAAGCATGAACTGCGCACCAAGAATGAAGAAGGACGGAGCGTATCCTACGATCCTCCCCGTTACGATTTTTCCTACGATTTTTATGTAGACATTGACGTAAGCCATCCCCACTGCAGCCACAGACGCATCAAAGTGAACAGCAGCAGTGTCTGGGTAAGGTATGATTACCTGCAGGCCAGAGGCCTGAGCGGTTTTGGCAACCGTACCATGGGCAATTCGTTTAATGCAGGCGGAAATATGAACAATATGGGCAATATGGGGGCAGCAGCCGGTATTATAGGCGCAGTCATCAACGGCATTCAGAACAGCATGAACGCCAACAACCCCGCCGCCATGTATCCGCCGGAATACCAGGAGAATATGGCGATTGCGGAAGATATCCGCGTATCTCTGCTGAATCTGCGTAATCCGGGTTCCGCTGTGCCGAATCCCGGCATGGGTATGAACGCCGGTATGGGAACCGTAGGCGGTGTGGCCGGCATGGCCGCCGGCGCCGGAATGGCTTACCAGCAAGGATATCCGCAACAGGGCATGCAACAACAGGGTTATATGCAGCAAGGGTATCCGCAACAAGGTTTCCAGCAGCAAGGATTCCAACAGCAAGGTATGGGCATGCAGCAGCAACAGGGTTATCCGCAGCAGGGCTACCCTCAGCAGGGCTACCCCCAGCAGGGTTATCCGCAGCAAGGCTATCCCCAGCAGGGTTATCCTCAGCAGGGCTTCCCTCAGCAGGGCGGTTATCAGAGCAGATATCA
>DOSQ01000166.1 GCA_003512125.1 Acidaminococcaceae bacterium | reverse complement strand
TCCGGCATCGGGGTTACCAGCTTCGGTATCGCCGACGACGTCTGGAAACAGGCGGTCATCGACCAGCTGAGTAAGGTGCAGCACATGTCCAACCTGTATTATACGGAGCCCTGCGTGCAACTGGCGGAGCTGATCTGCGAAAAGACAGGCATGAAGAAAGTGTTCTTCAGCAATTCCGGCGGGGAAGCCAACGAATGTGCCATCAAAGTGGCGCGGAAATACGCGGCGGAGAAAAAAGGCGCGGACTATTACACCATCATCACCCTGTGGAACAGTTTCCACGGACGTACCCTGACCACCCTGGCAGCGACCGGGCAGGACCATTACCACGAACTGTTCCAGCCCCTGACGCCCGGCTTTGTGCATGCCACAGCCAACGATTTGGACAGTGTGAAGAAACTGGTGTCGGAACACAAAGTGGCCGGGATCCTGATCGAGTGCATTCAGGGGGAAGGCGGCGTGAACCCGCTGACCGCTGAATTTATCAAAGGCGTGGACGCCATTTGTCACGAAAACGATATCGTGTTCATGGTGGATGAAGTGCAGACCGGCAACGGGCGCACGGGCAAACTGTATTCATATATGAACTTCGGCGTGAACCCGGACGTGGTGACAACGGCCAAAGGCATCGGCGGCGGTCTTCCACTGGGCGCCTGCCTGATGGGCGAAAAAGTGGAGCATGTGCTGGGGCACGGGGATCACGGGTCTACCTTCGGGGGCAACCCAGTGGCCTGCGCAGGGGCTGTCAGCATTATCAACCGGCTGGACGATGCATTTTTGGCGGAAGTACAGCGAAAAGGGAAAATCCTGTTCGGCGCCCTGGAAGGCGCGCCGGGTATTGAAAAGGTTACCGGTATGGGCATGATGTGCGGCGTGAAACCGGTGAAACCGGCAGGGGACATTGTGAAAAAATGTATTGAAAAGGGTGTGCTGTGCCTGACAGCCAAAGATAAAATCCGGCTGCTGCCGGCGCTGAATATGCCGGAAGACGTGCTGGTGAAGGCAGTGAATATTATAAAAGAAGCGTGCGCAGAATAAAAAACGAAAGACCGGTATCATCGTGATACCGGTCTTTCTATGAAGTTTAAATTGCTTATTTTGCTTCTTCTTTTACGATTTTAGCATCTGCAGCATTCTTTTTTACAGAAGCAATGCCATTCAGGCAGCTCTTCATGGCTTTGTAGCCTTCGCTGACCGCAATAATCTGGCCGTTGGTGGCTTTCAGACGGAAACGGAATTCGCCGGCCTTGTCCGCATATACTTCAAATTTCGGGTGTTTTTCGACTTTGAAGCCTTCCACGGTCTGGTCTTCGATTACAGCAATCGGGGCATTTTTCTGTACGCTGGCAATGCCGTTTTTGCAGCCGGAAGGAGATTTGTAAACCTGAGAAGCTGCGATAACTTCGCCGTTATTGGCTACGAGATTGAAGCGCATACCTGCTTTGGACTCTTTTACTAAGAATTTTCCCATTTGGATTGCCTCCTTGCATAATATTGATGAAACCGAACAGTTTCCTTATGTTCAAGATAACACTATTTTCAATAAAATTCAAGGGAAATATGCGAATCAAAGCATAGTTTTCCGCAAATCCGCCGGTGCTTTCGGTGAAAGCAGGGCAAAGGGAATGTCCAGCACGGTGAAAGCGCCGCATTTACCCTGCTCGAAATGCAGACGGTACATGGCCCGGGCAAAGGCGGTCAGCACGCTGGAGGTGAACTGCGGGTTGCTGTCCAGCTTTAGGGAAAATTCCATTACGTGACCGGTGGCATCATCGGTTTTCCCGTTGCGGAACACAAAGCCGCCATGGGGAATGCCGCTGTGGTTTTTCGCGAATTCTTCTTCGGAAATAAAATGTACGGTGGTTTCGTAACCCACAAAGTAGTTAGGCATGGTTTTGATGGCCGTTTCAATGGCCTGCAGGTCGGCACCTTCTTCCGGAACCACAAAGCATTCGCGCAGATGCATCTCGTTGCCGGGCGCGTCGGTTCCCTTGCCGCTACGGACGGCTTCCAGATATTCATCTTTGGGAATGGTATACTGCTTGCCGTTCTTTACGCCGGGAATGCGGCGGATGGCGTCGGAGTGGCCCTGGCTTACTCCTTTACCCCAGAAGGTGTAGGTTTTGCCTTCCGGCAGCACGCTGTCGCCCAATACGCGCAGCAGGGAAAACAGGCCGGGATCCCAGCCGACGGAAATGATGGCTGCGGTATGGTTTTCTTTTGTTACCCGTTCCATATTAGCGAAATGTTCCGGAATACGGGGATGGGTGTCGAAGCTGTCTACCGTCACAAAATGCTGCGCAAGTTCCGGTCCCTGGTCGATCAGGTCCGTGGCGGAACCGCCGCACAGGATCATCACGTCGATCTTATCTTTATACTCCAGCACATGCTTGAGGTTGATAGCGGGAACTCCGCTGGCCGTACCGGGAAGGTCGCGGCGGGAGAAAACGCCCACCAGTTCCATGTCCTCTGCCCGGTTCACTGCCAGTTCTACGCCGTGTCCCAGGTTACCGTAACCGCAAATGCCGATGCGAATCTTTTTTTCCATAATTATAATACTCCCCTCTGTGTATGTATTCAAATTGTCTGCTGTCCGGATGTTCCGCGCATGTTTCATACAGGAACGTTAAACTCGTGCGCTTACAGGCGGACAAATAACAGTTCCTATAATAATTTATCAAATTTGGGCGTTTTTGTGAATATTTTTATAAAAAATTTACCAAAAAATTATGTCTGTGTTATAATAGCTTCACAGAATCTTTAATCAACGTTTTCTTAAAAAGGTAAGACTGCCGGGCAGACGTCCGGATTCTTTTTTTCAGTTTTTTGTTGTAATAATTTGCAATGTGGATTGCTTAAGAGGTATGATTATGGATTTGGATTATCATTTCGGTACGGTGTACGTTCTTTCCCGCTGGGCGGAGTTCGGCAGCTTTAATGCGCGTACGATAGCGGCCGCATCCCAATTGGTGGATGACAACTTTGATTCGACGCCGTTTTCGGATGTGGAGGAAGAAAAAAATATTGCCCGTGGCATTCAGGTGCGGTACTCCTGCCAGAATGTGTGGGGCAATATTTCCGGAAAGGGCAATGAGGATATCTGGATTCCTTTCCACTTTCTGCCTGGACTGCAAGGGGATACAGAAGCAGAAAAGCTGGTCTGCAAGAAACACAGCGTTATGGCCAAGCGGCTGAAATACAGACTGTACGATACAAAACTGGACAACTCCAACTATGTGTTCCGTCTGGGGGTTGGCCTTCATGTGTTTGCGGATACCTGGGCCCATCAGGAGTTTGCCGGAATCAACAATGCGGTGAACCAGGTAAAGGATTTGCTGTTTTCCACTCAGGGCAGCATGGTGGAGAAGATGCTGGACGAAATGCTGGATTCCACGTTCCTCAGCAAAGTGCTGGATCTGGTGATGCCTTTGGGCCATGCGGCAGCAGTACACTGCCCCGATATGCCTTATCTGTGGTGGAAGAGTGGGGAACGGTTTACCGGCGGGCGTAAGAACTGGGACGAATTTATGGATGCTTCGGAGGAAATTTACGCGATATTGCAGCATGTCAGCGGCGTGCCGGAAACGGGGCTGACTTTGGAGCAGCGCGATAAACTGTCCGAGTGTTTTAAAGGGTTCCAGTCCGAAAATATTGACCGGCGGTACGGGTTCTGGATCGACCGCATCCGGGAAAACTTTTTTGAATTCAAAGATTTCAACGAAGGCGACCGGAATGTGGAATACAGCATTGGCCTGATCCAGGATGATCTGAACTGGCGCAAGCAGTTTTATGACGAGGTCAACGACCATTTCTTCTGGGTGAAGCAGCAATTGGAAGAAAACGGAATTGACCGCTTAGGGAAAAAGTACAAAGGGTATTGATAGAATAATAAAACAGAATCAAGATTTACGATCAAAATATAATAAGAAAGCGTGCAAGATTTCACGATGTTTTGTTTAAAACTTGCACGCTTTCTTTATTTCTTTTTATTTAAATAGTAATATGCGTTTAATCTGCTATACGTAATCTACGGCTTTTCTCCGTTCCGGTTCAGTATCGGCACAGCTGCTAAAATTAAAACAATACCGATCAGCTTTTGCAGGGTAAAGGTTTCCTCCAAAAAAAGAAAGCTGACAACAGCGGCCACAACTGGTTCAATGGTGGCCAGAATAGCGGCGTGGCCGGCTTCTAATTGTTGCAGGCCCCGCATGTATAATACGTTGGGAAATACACAACTGACCAGGCCGATACCCAGAATGCCACCCCAGACCATGGCGTCGCCGAACAGACCGGTTTTAGTGCTCAGACCGGAAAGGGGCAGGGTAAAGAAGGTCGCAAAGATAAAACACCAGAGGCTCACGGTGAGGGCGGAATACTTTTGGGTGGCAGGTTTGCCGAAAATGCTGTATAACGCATAACCGAAGCCGCTGGCCAGTCCGTATACTAGTGTTTCCCTGCTGACGGACAGATTGCCGGAAAAGGCTCCGGTAATGCAGCCGCAGCCAAGGAACGTGATGACCAGGGCCAGGACTTTTTCTTTAGTCAGCTGTTCGTGGAACAGGACGACAGACATGAGCATGACAAAGACGGGTGCGGTGTAAAGCAACAGGGCGGCGATGGCCAGACTTCCTCCTGCGATGGCGTTAAAGTAACACCAGTTAAAGAAAACCAGCCCGATTACACCGTTACCGAAGAACATCCACCAGTCTTTGGGGCGGATAGAGAACTGGCGCTGATCCGTACGCCAGATGATGATTGCGGTAAGCAGCAGGGCTGTGGTCACACGAAGCGTGGTAATTTGCAAAGGCTCAAAGCCTTTGGAAGCCAGAATATTGACAAAGATTCCGATGAGCCCCCACAGGGTTCCGGCGGTTAACACGGAGAGGACAGCAGTGTTTTTCATGTATGTAAGTCCTTTGTTGTAAGAATTAAAGAGAAAATGGAATTTAGCAGTTCTTTTCCTGATTTGTTAAACACCGATTTGTATGCTAAAAATCTGAATCAGAGAAATTTTCCGCTTGAGGTTCTTTGTCATATCCATCTAAAACGTTGTGTAGTGTTCCGTTCAATTTATATTTTAAGACGACGGACAGGTTGACGTTTTCCATGGCGTGGAAAATATTATCGGGCACCTGCGGGTTTTCTGCGGATAACCGGGCGATCAACTGCTTGATTTCCTGCCGCTTGGACGGTGCCGGTTCGTTGGGATCCGCTGTGGCGATCCGTTCGGTAAAGCGGCACGCGCACTGCAAAAATTCCAGGTGGTTTTCATCCCGCCATTTTTTGATATCCGCTTCCCGCACATAATACATGGGACGGATCAGTTCCATACCAGCCCAGTTGGCGCTTTTCACCTTGGGCATCATGGTGCGCACTTCTCCGCCGTAAATCATGCTCATCAGATTGGTTTCAATAATATCGTTGAAGTGATGGCCCAGCGCGATTTTGTTACAACCTGCTTCCTGAGCGAACCGGTACAGAAAGCCCCGGCGCAT
>DOSQ01000077.1 GCA_003512125.1 Acidaminococcaceae bacterium | reverse complement strand
TGCTGATCCTGTCCTTTGCCTGGGCCTTAAAGGCAATGACCGACAGTCTGGGCGCAGCCAAATATGTGGCAAGCATGGTAGAAAGTTCTGCCGGCAACCTGATGAATTTCCTGCCAGCCATCATCTTCCTGATTGCCGTATTCCTGGCTTTTGCCTCCGGTACGTCCTGGGGTACTTTCGGTATCCTGATTCCCATCGTTGTTTCCTGCTTCCAGGGTGTTGACCATCAGCTGATGATCATTTCCATTTCCGCCTGCATGGCCGGTGCGGTCTGCGGCGATCACTGCTCGCCTATTTCGGATACGACGATCATGTCTTCCGCCGGTGCCCAGTGTATCCATCTGAACCATGTTACCACCCAGATTCCTTATGCCATGACGGTTGCGGCAGTTTCGTTCTTCACTTTCCTGGTAGCCGGGTTTGCCAAGAGCGCTCCGGTTTCGCTCTGTTTCGGTATCGTGATTCTGTGCATGGGCCTGATGGCGATGCGTAGAAGAAATCTGGGACAAAAAGAATAATCATAGAATAAAATCAAAGAATCAAAAACTGCGTCGGACGTACTGGCACACCGGTACGTTGCGGCGCAGTTTTTTATTTTAAATTCATACTTTTATATGGAAAGTTAGCGTGAATCATGTTAAAATATTTATAATAACCAGGAAGTTGCAACATCGGATGATAAGGAGGAAACAGCATGATAAAAGACGGAAAGATCTGGGTGGCCAATAACGATAAAGGCGAAAATATTTTCATCCTGCCGAAGATGGCAAACCGCCACGGTCTGATTGCCGGTGCCACCGGTACCGGTAAAACCATTACCCTGAAGGTGTTGGCGGAAAGTTTCAGTGATATGGGCGTGCCTGTTTTCATGGCCGATGTAAAAGGCGATGTCGCCGGTATGATGTGCCCAGGCCTCAACACGGAAGACATGCAGAAACGGATCCAGAAGTTTGGCCTGGCGGAAGCAGGCTTTGAATATAAGGGCTGCCCCGTTACATTATGGGATATTTTCGGGCAGAAGGGAATTCCCCTGCGTACTACGGTCTCCGAAATCGGTCCCCTGCTGCTGGCACGCATTTTGGAATTGAACGAGTTGCAGAGTTCTATTTTGAGTATCGTATTTAAGATTGCGGACGACAACCAGCTGTTGCTGATCGATACAAAAGATCTGAAGGCCATGCTGAATTTTGTCAATGAAAACCGCACGAAATTCGAAGCGGAATACGGAAAGATGAGCCCTGCTTCCATTACAGCCATTATCCGTGCGGTTGTGGCATTGGAGACCCAGGGGGGCGACGTATTCTTCGGCGAACCGGCCCTGTCCATTGCCGACTGGCTGACCCAGGACTGCGGTAAAGGCATGATCAATATCCTGGACAGCGAAAGCCTGATCAATAACGGCAAATTGTATTCTACGTTCCTTCTGTGGATGATGTCCGAACTCTTCGAAACCTTACCGGAAGTAGGCGATCTGCCGAAACCCAAGATGGTATTCTTCTTTGACGAAGCGCACCTGCTGTTCAACGGCGCCTCCAAAGCACTGCTGGATAAGATTGAGCAAGTGGTGAAACTGATCCGTTCCAAGGGCGTGGGCATTTACTTCTGCACCCAGAGCCCCAAGGATATTCCTGACGGCGTACTGGCACAGCTGGGCAATAAAGTGCAGCATGCGCTCCGTGCCTATACCCCGGCTGATCAGCGGGCGGTAAAAGCAGCGGCAGCATCCTACCGGCCCAATCCGGAATTTGATACGGCATCCACCATTATGGAACTGGGCACCGGGAAAGCGGTGGTTTCTTTCCTCGAAGAAAGCGGTATTCCCGGCATGGTGCAGAAGGTTTCCATCCTTCCGCCTCAGTGCAGCATGGGATCGGCTTCCGACGCCCAGCGGGACCAGGCAATCAAAGCCAGCCTGCTGTACAGCAAGTATTCCAGTTTCTTTGACCGCGACTCTGCCTATGAGTTCCTGATGCGGCAGCAGCAGGTACAGGCGAAAGAGGCGGAAGAAGCAAAAGCCGCAGCAGAACAGGCCAAGATTGCAGAAAAAGAAGCCAAGGAAGCAGCGCTGGCTAAGGAAAAGGCAGAAAAAGAAGCGGCCCGGGAAGCAGAAAAGGCCGAAGCCGAAAAGAACCGTATGATCAAATCCGTAGGCGGCAGCGTACTGGGAACGGTGGGCCGCCAGGTGGGAAAAACGCTGGGCGGTTCCGTTGCAGGCAGCGTGGGCAAGACTGTGGGCGGTAATCTGGGCGCCAGTTTGCTGCGCGGGATATTCGGCACGTTCTTCAAGGGTTAACATTGCAAACAAAAAATCCCATCCAAACGGATGGGATTTTTTAATGCCGCAGTTTTCAGTGTTGCAGTCTGTCAATATACGTTTTAATCTCGTTTACATTGTAAAGCAGTTTGGTCTCGTTGCCGGTTTCGTCAATTAATGTGGGCACGGCGCAGATGTTGAATTTCTTTGCCATTTCCGCCCCTTCGGCTTCTTCGGCGAAGAGCGGCGTGTATTCCACATGGGCTTCCTGCA
>DOSQ01000121.1 GCA_003512125.1 Acidaminococcaceae bacterium | reverse complement strand
GAAATTACAAAAACAGCACTGGCAGAAATGTCAGTGCTGTTTTTTTAGGGCATACGGAATCAGGTAAAACTCCGCAGGCCTTAAGAAGGAGGTGCCCGCAGCGGCTCAGACTGCGGGTTCTTATGTTTATGGTCAACTTCTTTCCAAAGGTGGTTATTTACCGGGGAAGAAGGGCCAGACTGTCGGAATTACAATCAACGATACTACGAAGCAGACAAAGATCAAACCGCCGCCTGCTTTGATATAATCGGTGAAGCGGTAATGGCCGGGGCCGAGTACCAGCGTATTGGGGGGTGTGCCTACCGGTGAAGCGAACGCGCAGGAAGATGCGATCAGAATCGCCATAAGCACTGCTCGGGGTGAAGCACCAAGCTGTTGGGCCAGAGCGATGCCGACTGGGCACAGAAGAGCTTTGGAAGCGGTGTTGGACATAAACTGGGTGAGCACGACTGCCAGTACAAACAAAACTGCTGTAACAACGTAGGGTGAAGGATCGCCGCCCATCATTTCTACTGTTGCGGCTGCAATGGCTTTGCCGGCGCCGGTGGTATTCATGGCCTCCGCAACGGGAATCATGCCGGCGAACAGGAAGATAGTAATCCAGTCAATTGAAGCATAAGCCTGCTGTTCTGTAAGGCAGCCGGTCAGCACGCACAGCAGTGCGCCAATTACAGCTACGATATGCAGCGGGATTACATCCAGAGCCATACTGATGATTACGGCTAAAATAATGAGGCCGCAAATAATCTGCTTGCTGGTCTTAACGATAATGCCTTCCGCGTCCCGGGCTTCCGCTTCCAGCTTATCGGGATCAAAATCCCGGTCTTTAGGTAACAGGTATTTGCCGATAAAAATCATGTAAATAATACCGGCGATGGTAATAGGGATACCGATGTAAGCGTATTCAAAAAAACCAAATTTCAGTTCCGGCATGCCCGCAGCTTCCAGGGCAACGTTGGCCAGCATATTGGGCGGCGTGCCAATCAGCGTGATGGTCCCGCCTAGTCCGGCACCAAAGGCCAGAGGCATTAACTGACGCTGGGGGGAAAGCTTTGCAGTAGCGCAGATACTCATGACAACAGGGATGAGGCAGGCAGTTGTGCCTGTGTTGGAAAGAAAGGCAGACATAAAAGCAGCGACAACCATAAGACCGATCATAAGCGTGTTTTCACCTTGGCCGCAGACCCGGACGATTTTGCTGCCAACCTTCTGGGCCACGCCAGTATGGAACATGGCGGCGCCTACGACGAACATGCCGGCAAACAGGATAACGTTGGAATCGGCCAGGCCAAGGAAGATTCCTTTGGCGGGAACAAGGCCTAAAATCCAGCAGGCAATAGCGGCTGACATTGAAGTGACAGCCAATGGAATTATTTCCGTAACAAACAGGATTGATACTACCAGAAGCAGTAACAGGCATTTAGTAACTGGTGTCATAATGTGGTTAACCTCCATTTTTCATTTTTTAGTCGTTCTCTTTTTCTCTGGCGCCGTTTCTTCAGTTTTTGGCGGCAGGAGATCCGGCAATTCGCGCATCGTATACATTTTGTCAGGATTCAGATAAAAGGGATGGGTGGCGGCGTCGCCGAGTATGCGGTGATACTTGTGAGAGTCCAGGCTCTTCAGAAACCGCTCCAGCCTTTTTGTTTCGTCGGAAAGATTCATTGATGCGATTTTTTTTGCATTCATCGTAAATTCCGGAAGCATATCTGTATCCTCCTGTCCGGGTCGGGCAAAAACTGTACGGTTTATTTATTCACAGCTCTTGCTTGCAACTTTGGGTAATTGCTAGGGTAGTTTCAGTATAGGGCAGCGGGCTGAAAAATAAAAATACCCGTTAGGCAACAAAAATATAACCAAACGGAATATTAGAAACGATTATCAATTAGCATGTATTGTATTTAATATTTTTTGTGGTAAAATGAAATGCGTATAGAGTGACGCAAGTATACCCTGTTGTGTAGGAGGCATTATGGATCTTGAAAACTATCGTAATTTTCTGGCTGTCATCGAAACCGGCAGCCTGACGGGAGCCGCTGAGTATGTGCATGTGGCGCAGCCCGCGCTCAGCAAACAGCTTCGCACGCTGGAGAATTTTTATGGGGCCAAGCTTCTGATTACAGAACGCGGCAGCCGTAAGGTCGTATTAACAGAAGCAGGACGGCTGCTGTACCAGAAAGCGAAATATATCTGTTCGCTGGAGGATCTTGCCAAAGAAGAAATCATCAGCACGAAAAAAGGAGCGGCCGGCACCTTGCGGATCAGCGTAGCGAATTCCCGTTCCGCTTCGTTTATCAATAAGACGTTGCAGCCCTTTTCGGAATTGTACCCGGATGTTAGTTTTGAAATTTTTGAAACCAGTTTTTATGAGCAGAGCCAGCAACTGCTGAATGGAATCACCGAGATTGGAATATTGAGCACGCCGATAGGGCAGGAAGATAATTTTGAAGAACTGTTCCGCCGTGATGAATATCTGGCGGCGGTGTTTAAGCATGACTCCCGGTGGATGGAGAGTTCGAGACGTAAAGGATTAAATCTGAGCGATTTAAGGAACATTCCCCTGAGTGTTTCTTCAGGCTGCTATGCTATTTTGCAGAAGGCATGCGATAAAATCGGCTTCCGGCCAAAAGTACTCAGCATCAATACATCGCGTTTTACAGCGCTGCAGTGGGCGCTTATCGACAGCGGCGTGGCTGTGGTTCCGGTGGATCCGGGGGAAGTACTTGAACCGGATGTATATAACATTAAAAAAATATTGGATATTGACACGGAGCTTTACAAATCCGTCGTTAAGGTCAAAGGGCGACCGTTATCCCCACTGGCGCTGAAATTCATCCAGTTTTATAATGAGAATAGCGATTCAAGAAGATTGTGTGATATTCGAAGGCTGGAAAAAGAAAGTAAAATATAAAAAGCACCGGCTCCGGACTACTTATGGTAATCCGGAGCCGGCGCCGTTTTTGGGGTTCAATCTTCAAATTCTTTGCTTTTAAGGCTTAATGTCCTGCCTGCCAGCGCTTCCCTCTGGATCAGCGCTTTGATTTCCTGCCGGACAAACCCTTTCAACAGTTTAAGCTGTTCCTTTTCACGGTTAGCGTTAAGGCCTTCCGGGGAAGCCTTTAACATAGCGGCTTCCAGTTCCTGTTCCTTTTGCAGAAGGTAATCGTACATTTCATACAATTCGTTTTCATTGTATTGCTTTGTTTCGCCCATGGCTGTTCCTCCTTGTAATTATTATGCGTGATAATTTTTACCCGTTTGCAGTTACCCAAATGCAGACCCATACCAAAGCGCAAGTGTATTATACAGGGTTTCGGTTATTTCCGCAACCCGGATAGTTTCCGTGAAACAGGGGAAGGGGAAACCGTGAAAAGCCTGTTGTGGCAAGAGGTTTCGACTGGTTCAGGATAAAATATATTCCGGTTTTTCATATCTGTTATGCCAAACCGGTATGTTTCCGGCACGTTTTCCGCACGTATTCCAAAATTGCATATAAATCATGCCGGACGGATATTATACAAATTTGGAAAGAGCGTGTATAATGCAATCAGAAATTAGGAATGCATCCTGATTAGCAAAACAAAACACCGTAGAATTGAATCAGTTTTATCAAAGGAGGAAAACATCATGTCTACTATCGTTATGAGAACCGGTTATCTGGCAGTACCCGAGTATGTTGGAGAAGGAAGCGTTAAATCGGAATCTATGGTCAAGTGGCTGACCCATAAACGCTTAAGCCAGGCGGATCATTACAAAATGCTTACAAACCGGAAGCTGGACTGCCCGGTACAGTATCAGGGCGTACTGTTCAGCTTCAAAGAAGCTAAATGAGCAGACCAATGACCGAAGGCATCGCAACACGTTGAAGTATCGTAAGTCACTTTGAAATTAATAGAATCCTTCTCTTTTAGTATAATTTAAGGGCTGGAACAGAATCCTGATACATATTCTGTCCAGCCCGTCTTTTTTTGTTTTTATTCAGGTCAGGTTTTGCAAATTCTATTATAGATTGAAACGTAAATATTTAAACGAATTACACTTCAAAACTGATTTTCTTTACAGCGTCCACTGCTTCCTTCAATTGGTCGCTGGTCTTTTTTTCTGCAGCTTTCTGGAATTTTGTAACCAGTACACGGGTCAGTCCCTG
>DOSQ01000073.1 GCA_003512125.1 Acidaminococcaceae bacterium | reverse complement strand
CGCCCAGCTGGCACAGATTGCCTTCATAATCCATGATCGCCATTTTGTCGCAGAGCTGCAGCGCCGCTTCCTGGTCGTGGGTGATGTACAGGATGGTGGTGCCGATATCGTGCTGGATCACCCGGATCTCCTGCAACATTTCTTCCCGGAGTTTGGCGTCCAGGTTGGTGATGGGTTCGTCCATGACGATGACTTCGTCGCTGCTTACCAGCGCCCGGGCGATAGCCACGCGCTGCTGCTGCCCGCCGGAAAGCTGGCTGGGCAGATGATTTTCATATCCTACCATGCGAACCTGTTCCAGGGCGTGTCTGGCCCGGCGGGCCATTTCGTCCCGGTTCATCCGCATCTTCTTCATAGGATACAGGATATTTTCCAAAACGGTCAGATGGGGCCAGACTGCGTAATCCTGGAACACCACGCCGATGTGGCGGCGTTCGGGGGGTACATCGATCCGGTCTTTGGCGCTGAATACACAGCGATCGCCCACATAGATGGCGCCTGTCTCGGGTTTGATGAACCCTAACAGGCAGCGCACCAGGGTGGTCTTGCCGCAGCCGGAAGGACCTACCAGGCACATAATCTGGCTTTCTTCCACGGCAAGGGAAAAATTTTTCAGAATACATTTATCCCCGTAGTGGAACGTGATGTTTTCAAAACGGACATCAGCCATAGGTCTTCCTCCTGATGGTGAAATAGAAAAATGGTGAAGGCAGGTTATCCCCTGTCTTCACCATGAGGTTTCAGGAGACACTTGTTAGATCAGTGCTTCCTTAGAATCGGATAGGCGGCAACCGGGTTGCTGCCCTTTGCAATTTATGTTACGGATTATTTTTTCTTGAAGATGCCGTCAAACTGTTTCAGCATATCTTTAGAACCGGAAGCCAGGGCTTTCAGGTCAACGTTCATAGCGCGTTTGGCAATGGTTTCGGCGCTTTCGCCCTTTTGTGCTACGTCTTTACGGACGGACAGCAGATTGTTGGCAACCAGGACTTCCTGGCCTTCCTTGGAGAGGATGAAATCGATCAGCAATTTGCCGTTCTTTTCGTTCTTGGCGCCTTTAACCAACGCTACAGGGCTGAAAATGGAAACGATGTCTTTGTCCAGATATACGAATTCAATGGTGGAACCTTTGGCTTTCAGGTTGTTGGTTACATAATCCAGACACATGCCCACCTTGTAAGCGCCGGCCGCGATCTGGTTGTGGGTAGCGGTGGTGCCGGACTGGAGTTCCGTACCGTTGGCTTTCAGTTTTTCAAAGTAAGCAGGGCCGTAATCCTTGTTTGCCATCAATGCGCCTACCGCGTATTTGGTAGTGCCGGCGGTGCCCGGGTCGGTCATAACGATCTGGCCTTTCCATTTCGGATCCAGTAAATCGTTCCAGGTCTTGGGGGCTTCTTCCTTCTTTACTTTGGTGGTGTTGTAGGCGATGCCCATGTTCATCATACGGGCGCCGGTGTAGAAACCTTCCGGATCGATAAAGGCCTTATCGATGTTCTTGGCTTCCGGAGATTCATATTTCTGGAGGATCTTCCCGTCGGCTTTGAATCCGATATAGTCGGCAGGGTCACCGACCCAGATTACGTCAGCAGCAACCTGGCCGCCTTTTGCTTCGGTGAAGATTTTGGTTTTAACTTTGCCGGTGCCTGCGAAGTAATAATCCATCTTAATGTTGGGATATTTCTTCTCAAAGGCTTTCTTAACCGCGTTCAGCTGGTCTTCCTGCATGGACGAATACAGCATTACGGTATCGGTGGCGGCTGCCGCTTTCGGAGCGTCTTTCTTCGGGGCGTCAGCCTTTTTGTCCCCGCCGCCGCAACCGGCCATCATGAGAGCCATAACCAGCATCAGGGAACCAGCAACATACGTTTTTTTCATAAAACTTCTCCTCCTTGATTTTTAAAATTTTAATACGATTTTAAAATTATCATAAAGGTAATGTAAACTTATAAAAGCTTACTCTATAATTATAACGCATGCCCGAAAATGATTCAATGATTTGTGTGAGGTTTGGAAAACTTTTCCTGAAAATTTTTTCTCTGAATCATGCGCTGTAAGAAAAAGGCTCCGATTAAAGAATTGTCACATACGAAACAAAATTTTGAAAGAAATCGATAAAATTCCGGGAAAATGTTAAAAAAAATTGTGATATTTGTGAAGATAAAATATAATTAAATTGAAGTATATATTCATAATTATTATGTAGCATATTTTTTCAAATGACAGGAGGTACAGCCATGGCAAAATTACGGACAACCAATAAAAAGCAACTGGCAGCACGGGTATTGTGTGGGCTGCTGTTAAGTACGTATCTGACCGGAGCATACAGCCTGCCTGTGGCGTGGGGAGCACCTGACGGCGATGGTGCTACGATGCAAGGCTATAATATAACTGCATCCGGCGATGAAGCAACAGCCTGGGGCGTAGGAGCAGAGGCATCCGGTGACAGGGCTACAGCCTGGGGCGTTGATACGGTTGCTGAAGGCTGGAACGCCACGGCCTGGGGTGTAGATACCGTAGCCACCAGCGGCGATGATGCCACGGCCTGGGGCTGGGGTTCCAAGGCATCCAATGAGGAAGCTACGGCCTGGGGCTATTTCTCAGAGGCATCCGGCAGAAGATCTACGGCCTGGGGTTACGAAACAAAAGCAGAAGGTGATTATGCCACGACCTGGGGCTCAGCTACGACGGCGGAAGGTAAACGGTCCACAGCCTGGGGCCACGAAGCAACGGCAGAAGGTGAAAACGCCACGGCCTGGGGCGTATCCACAATGGCCGAAGGCAAAAATTCCACGGCCTGGGGATCCGTAACAACGGCATCCGGTCATACATCCACGGCCTGGGGCTTTCAGACAGAAGCCTCTGCCAGGAGAGCCACGGCCTGGGGCGAATATTCTGTTGCCAGTGGCTATAGTTCCACGGCCTGGGGCGGCGGCTACAGCAGCGGCGATGATGATTACTATGTGGGAGGCACGGCAAGTGGTGATATGTCCACGGCATTTGGGGTTGGAACAGAAGCCAAATCTGAAGGATCCACCGCTTGGGGATATTATACAACAGCCGGGGATGGAACGAGCGATACTGACTATAGCACGGCCTGGGGCTTTCGAACTAATGCAATCGGCTACGATGCAACAGCCTGGGGCGACAGCACGACGGCATCTAACGAAGAGGCGACCGCCTGGGGTGTAGGAACTACGGCTTCCGGCAGAAGAGCTACGGCCTGGGGTTACGAGACAGAAGCAAAAGGTGATTATTCCACGACCTGGGGATCCGCTACGACGGCGGAAGGTAAACGGTCCACAGCCTGGGGCCACGAAGCAACGGCAGAAGGTGAAAACGCCACGGCCTGGGGCGTATCCACAAAGGCAACCGGCAAGAATTCTACAGCATTTGGTTCCGTAGCAACGGCATCTGGCCACACGGCAACGGCGTGGGGCTTTCAGACAGAAGCCTCTGGCAGAAGGTCTACGGCCTGGGGTAGTAATTCAACTGCCAGCGGAGAGACAGCGACGGCATTTGGTTTAGAATCTGATGCGGCAGGTAAGAATTCTTTAGCTGCTTTGGGCGGTATTACGGACGCGGCAGCGGAAAATTCGGCGGCTATCGGTTATGGAGCTAAAGTTACAGTCCCGGATACAGTAGCTCTGGGCAGCGATTCTGTGGCAAGCCGGGAGGCAGGCGATGCGAACGCTTACCTGAAAGAAAGCAAAACCGGCAATGCGTGGGTATCTACCCACAATGCTATTGCCGTGGGTGACGATGATACTGTAACCCGGCAGATTACCGGCGTGGCGGCAGGCTCGAAGGACACCGATGCTGTGAACGTAGCCCAGTTGAAAGAGTTAACAGCTGGAGCAGGTGTGGGCTTTGGCGCATTGGATGGCCGCATCAACAAAGTGGACAGAAAGTTGAACAAGGTAGGCGCCGGTGCGGCGGCATTGGCGGCGTTGCATCCTATTGAAGCGGATGGAAAGTTAAGTATGGGATTAAGTTTAGGCCATTACCGGAATGCCAACGCTATGGCATTGGGCTTTTTCTATCGCCCTCAGGACAATGTGATGGTCAATATTGGCGGTGCCATGGGCAATGGTGAGAACATGATTAACGCTGGTGTGACCTTTGCCTTGGATAAAGGCATAAACACACTGAACACCAGTAAGGCAGCAATGGCCAGAAAGATTGCCAGTCTTACGGAAGAAAATGCGGAGCAGGCAGCCAAGATTGAAACATTAGAAGCCAGACTGGCGGCGCTTGAAGCGAAATTGGGAAAATAACAAAATTTAACAAGGATTGCTGTTGCATTTGTTCAATATAAAAACACCCCTGTCTGTCGCAACGTCAGAAGCGGCAGGCAGGGGAGTTTGCAGTTCTTATCGTCTTACGTCCCGGTAATCGTGATGTTTTAGCGGCATGGGGTATCTCCATTGTAAAGCAGGAGGTTTTATTCTTTGCGCGGTTACAAAAAATTATGGACAGGTCTTGAATAATCTTTTATAATTATCTTACAAAATTGTGTATCCACACAAAAAAAGGAGATAACTATGATTATTCAGCGTGAAATATATTTAAAAAAACTGATAGAGAGGAAACACAACCGACTGGTAAAAATTGTTACAGGGATCCGGCGCTGCGGAAAATCCTTTTTGCTAAACACGCTGTTTGTCGCTGAACTAAAACGCAGCGGTATAGCAGATGACCACATCATTCGTCTTTCTCTTGAAGGACTGATGAACAGCAAATATCGTGACCCGGAATTTACCTATCACCATATCACGTCGATAATGCGGGACGAAACCATGTATTATATCATCATTGACGAAATCCAGATGATGGACCGGTTCGTGGAATTCCTTAACAGCCTTATCCAGATTCCGAACGCTGATGTGTATGTAACGGGCAGTAATTCCCGGTTTTTGTCATCGGATATTGCAACAGAGTTTCGCGGGCGGGGTGACGTGGTACAGCTCCATCCCCTTCGCTTTGCAGAGTTATTGTCAGCTTATGACGGCGATAAGATGGAAGCATGGGATGATTACTTTGTCTACGGAGGCATGCCGCAGATTTTGTCATATAAGAGCAATGAATCAAAAGCAGCATACCTTCAACAGTTATTGAAGAACACATATATAAGAGATCTGATAGAACGGAATAAAATTCGCAATGAAAGCAACCTGGATGAATTATTGGATGTGATCGCGTCTGTAACAGGATCATTTACAAATCCGACAAAACTGGAGAATACGTTTCGCTCCGTAAAACAGGTTTCGTTTCCCCGTGCAACCATAGATTCTTATATCCGGTACATGGAAGATGCATTTTTGATTAGTAAGGCGCAGAAATACGATGTAAAGGGAAAGCGTTATATCGGAACTCCATATAAAATTTACTTTGAAGATGTGGGACTGCGGAATGCGCGGCTTAATTTCAGGCAGACGGAAGAAAATCATATTATGGAAAATATTATATATAACGACCTGAGAACCAGAGGGTTTAACGTCGACGTAGGTATTGTTGAATATTTTACGAAAGACGAAAACAAAAAAACGGTTCGCAAAGATTGTGAAGTAGATTTTGTGTTAAACAGGGGGAGCCAGCGTGTCTATATCCAATCTGCTTTTGAGATTCCGGATGCAGCAAAAATGCAGCAGGAAAAAGATTCCCTGATACATATAAATGATTCATTTCAAAAAATCATTATAACAAAAGATTTTATGAAGCCCAGAATAGATGATGATGGCATTGTACGGATGGGTGTAATCAATTTTCTGCTTGATGATACTATTATTTAGACAATATGTAATGACC
>DOSQ01000010.1 GCA_003512125.1 Acidaminococcaceae bacterium | reverse complement strand
TTCCGGGAAAACGCTGTTTCCTAATTTTTCCTTTCCTTTAATATTTACATTATTCCAGGAAAGAATCAGCGCAACCCTAATACTTTTTCCAGATTCTTCTTCATACAAAGACCGCTATGATTAAAATGCAGTTTCTGTTTTGACGCCTCAAAACAAGCTACATGAAAATCCATCCATCCATGGAAGGAAAACCTGAATGTTTTATATATCTTGCATTTTTCCAATGCTTTTACCGCATCCGGTTCTGCTGTTTCACAGACAAGAACCGGCGAAATATATGTGTACATATGACCCGGCCCTATATGGGCCAGCTTCATACCTTCTTCATAAGCATAATTCCGGCAGACCTCAAACATGTTCAACGTGAGCACCGGAACAGAAAACATAAAAATAAATTCTTCCTGATGGGTCGCCCACAGTTCGTTACGTTGGAACAGAAAATACTGTTCCGCTCTTTCGTAGTACTCACAAAGGGCAACAAAACAAACATCCCCCGGCAGAACCGGAGGAGTCAGTTTTCCTGCTTCACAAATCCCCTTAAACTCTTCCGGCGGCGGATTATATCCACCGTCAAACCGCGTCACGTTGTAGTAACACCGGTAACCGTACAGAAGATGTTCGATTACTGTTTCTATTTTATTATCCATACACGTTCCTGTTATCAAAAAGTTTCTTTGAAATTGTGAAAATTATATCACATCTGTCCATCGCAGTCTACAATTTATTTAAAAAATATGGCTATCATTTCTATTTCTGTAAAAAAATCGTGAATTTTATTTCACATTTTACAAAACAGTATAATTATTACATTTCATTTAAGGAAACACGCCTTACCTGCCCGTTGCCACTTTATCTTTATATAAACGATAATACTCATCTCTGTCATACAACACGGATGCCACATAATTTCGAGACTCCGGATAAGGAATCTTGCTGATTTCCCCAAAGTTGTAGTCCCAGCCGTTGGCATTCATCCATCCGTGGGTGTTCCCCCTGCCAGCATTGTAAGCCATCATCATCAGGAACAGATTGTCTTTAAACTCGTATTTCAATTCGGAAAGATACCAACAGCCCATGCGGATATTAATGCCCGGATTATACAACGAGTGGACGGAATACCCTTCCAGTCCCATCTGTTTGGCGATCCATTCCCCGGTTTCGGGCATAATCTGCATCATACCGATGGCCCCCACCGGCGATACGGCCCCCGGTTTAAACTCGCTTTCGTTCTTAATGACTGCGGCCACCAGAAACGGATCTATGCCGTTACGCCGGGCATAGGTAACGATTTCATTCTGGTAAGGCCACATATACACAAACCGCATCTGTACCGCATCGCTGCGCCAAAGCCGCCAGCCCGAAAAAGATATAACCACAAGAAGCAGCAGTACGTATATCCACATACGCCTGCTGCTCGCTCTTTTCTCTGCATCCGTTCCTTTTCGTTTAACAGGTCGGTGCTTCCGCCGCACACGCCGGCTTCCGGCTTTTTCCACCTTCGGCTCCGGCTGCGACGACGTTACCTGCGTTCTCTTTTTAGTCTGCTTTGCCTTCTTTTCCACCAAAACTCCGGACTCCCATCCGTCTAACCAAAAGCGCCACTATAAAACGTTTCCCGTTTTATACAATTATATATTGCTCAAATAGTTCCCAAAACCCTTTCCAGTTGTACTGCCGTCTGGGCTTTGGTCCTTTCAATCGAACCGCTGTTGTCAATTACAACGTCCGCAAATTTTTCTTTGTCTTCCAGGGACATTTGAGCATTAATACGGACTGTCACCGCTTCTTTCGTTGCCCCGTCCCTGAGCATGGCACGCTGTATCTGCACTTCCTTCGGCACTTTCACCAGCCACACACTGTCCACTTTTTTATGCCAGCCGCACTCGATCAGCAACGGCACATCCAGTACCACTGCCATCGCATTCTTTTCACGCTGCTCCGCCAGAAACCGCTGCGCATCGTCCCACACCTGGTCCTGGACGATTTTTTCGTATTGCTTCAACAAGGATCTATCGTGAAAAACCCTGTCAGCCACCCAGGGCCGGTTCAGTTCCCCACTCTCCAGCAGACACTCCGGGCCGAAAAATGCCTTGATTCTTTGAAGACAAATGCTTCCTTTCTTTACCGACCTGCGGCTGGATTCATCTGCATCGAACACGGGGATACCCAACGTTTTCATATACGAGGATACCGTGCTCTTTCCGCTGCCGATTCCACCGGTCAAACCAATAACTATCATAATTTCACACTTTCCCTTATTTCGCACTGGCCCAGTCTTTACCGTAATTTACTTCTGCCAGCAACGGCACGTCAAGTTTAAAGGCGTTCTGCATTTCCGTCTGTACCAACGCCGCTGTGGCTTCCCGTTCCGCTTCTTTTACTTCCAAAACCAGTTCGTCATGTACCTGCAGCAGTACCCGCGACTCCAGGCCGGACTTCTGCAACGCCGCGTCCACCCGGAGCATGGCCAGTTTCATAATATCTGCCGCAGTACCCTGAATAGGGGTATTGATAGCTGTACGTTCCGCAAAGCTGCGCAGGTTGAAGTTCCGGTTGTTGATGTCCGGCAGGTACCGGCGTCGTCCCAGCAGGGTGGCCACATAGCCCTGACTACGCGCCTCCGTTTTCATCCGTTCCATGTAATCCTTTACGCCCTGATACCGGGCCAGATAATTCCTGATAAAATCCCCTGCTTCCTGGCGGCTGCAACCCAGCTGCACAGCCAGCCCGAAATCGCTGATACCGTATACGATGCCGAAATTGACAGCTTTGGCCCGGCTGCGCATCTCATGGGATACCATGTCCAGGGGTACGCCGAACACTTCACTGGCCGTACGGGCATGTACGTCCTGATTTTCCCGGAAGGATTCCAACATCAGGGGATCCTGTGCCACATGGGCCAGAATTCGCAGCTCAATCTGGGAATAATCGCAGGACATAAGCCAGTCGTACCCGGAACCCGGCACGAACAGAGCCCGGATTCCTCTGCCGATTTCCGTACGGGTGGGAATGTTCTGCAGATTGGGGTCTGTACTGGAAAGACGCCCCGTTACCGTAACAGTCTGCCGGAAATGGGTATGGATCCGTCCCGTTGTTTTGTTGATCAGTGGTTTCATCCCTTCCAGATAGGTGGACTGAAGCTTGGCCAGTACACGGAACTGCAGAATGGTATCTACCAGCGGGTGCTTTCCCTTCAGTTCCTCCAGTACTTTCACATCGGTAGAATACCCTGTCTTCGTCTTTTTAATAACGGGCAGACCCAGTTTTTCAAATAAAACAACACCAAGCTGTTTGGGGGAGTTGGGATTAAAGTCCGGATCCTCAGCCTGTTCTTTCGCCAGTTCCTCCAAGCCCCGGATTCGTCCGGCAATCTCATGACTGACCTCATCCAGCTTCTTTTCATCTGCCGTCACTCCTGC
>DOSQ01000009.1 GCA_003512125.1 Acidaminococcaceae bacterium | reverse complement strand
TCTTTTCATCTGCCGTCACTCCTGCCAGTTCCATACGGGCCAGCACAGGAGCCAAGGGCAGTTCAATCTCTTTATATAATTTCATCAGTTCCTTATCCTGCAGGGACTTCCGTACTGTCTCCGCCACCCGGACCAGCGTGTGACAGTCCGGCGTCCGGTCCTGTCCCAGATAATGCCAGGCCAGATCTGTCAGGGCATAACCGCTGCGGCCCGGATCATCCAGATACGCCGCCAGCGTAATGTCTTCTATTATGTTCCGGGGTTCCACGTTCTGACAGAAACAGGTCCGGAACACTTCCTTACTGTTCGCCGTCCCCTTAGGGTTAGGGGCAGACCCCAGCCATCGGGTAAACGCCGCCAGCGCTTCCGGGCCGCCTAAAAGATATTCCTGCCCGTTATAAAGCAGGCGGGCGCTGACAAACTGCAGATTCGGAATCTCCCCGGCAGTTTCCGCTATGAACCATACAGCCCCGGCAGCATCCATGGCAACCGCCTCTTCCTGCCACTGCCCCGCTGTATCTATCTGTTTTACTGCTGCGGCAGGCACCACCGTACCAAACAGGCTGCTCATGCCATTCTCCGGAACCTCTACAGCGGTTCCGTCCTGAAACACCTGCGTATGATTTTCAGCAGGAGCAAACAGAGATACCTCTCCCTGCGAGGCCGCATCCTGATTACCTGACAGACCGGCAGTCTCCCCTTTCGCAACAGAAGAAGCTCCTTCACTGCCGTCTGCAAGCCCTGGCACAGTACCCATAAGCTGACCGAATTGTTGAAAGAAACCACGAAACTCCAGTTCCAGCATCTTCTGACGGGCTTTATCCTCCAACGGTTTCAGGGCATAGGCATCCAGTGCCAAATCCAGATTCGGCACATCAGTATAAATCGTGGCCAGTTCTTTGGAAAGCAACGCCTGCTCCTGATTGCCGGCCAGTTTTTCCTTAAGGCTTTTACCTTTCACTTCATCTATATGGTCCAGCACATTTTCCACGCTGCCATATTCCGCAATCAGCTTCAGTGCGGTCTTCGGTCCTACCCCGGGCACGCCGGGAATATTGTCAGACGTATCCCCCATCAGCCCTTTCAGATCAATGAGCTGCAACGGAGCAAGACCTTCATAGTCTTCCATGAAGGCAGCTTCATCATATAACTTAATATCGGATATTCCCTTTTTCGTGTACATGACACGGGTGCGCCCATCAATGAGTTGCAGTTCGTCCCGGTCGCCGGTAACAATATACACCTCAACTGACGGATCTGCCTTTTTCGCAAAGGTACCGATAATATCGTCCGCTTCGTAGTCATCCATTTCCAATGCCGGAATCCCCATGGCCTGCAATACCTCCATGCACAGGGGAAACTGTTCCTTCAGTTCAGGCGGCGTAGGTTTACGCTGCCCTTTATAATCAGCGAACAGTTTGCTGCGGAAGGTCTTCCTGGATTTATCAAAGGCCGCAACCACCCAGCGGGGCTTCACGTCCAAAAGCAATTTGTGAAACATGCGCAGGAACCCGTATACGGCGCCTGTATGCTGCCCTTTCCGGTTAGTCAGAGGCGGCAGGGCGAAAAAAGCCCGGTGGATCAGACTGCTTCCGTCAATTACCAAAAATTTGTCAGCCATGGTATTTCTCCTGGTAAAAAAACAGGCGATAACCGTAACCTATCGCCTGTACTGATTCTTAAAATTTATTTTGCAGCCGGGTCAGCAGTGGAACCGGAGCTTACCGGCGTTACCGGAGTAGTCGTCGTATCCGCCGGATCCAGCACACCGCCCTGGGCTTTGATCAACTGCTCCACTTTGTCCCGCAGGATTCGTTTGTCATCTTCCAAAAGGGCAATCTGTTCATTCAGCTTGCGATTCTGCCACATGCTGCGTGTCTTGACGGTAATACCCCAGACGATTCCCAACAAAAGACCGCAGATAACCGAAATCAGCACCACCAGTACCAGATTCAGGCGGAAGCTCCACATAAATAGCGTAAGATCCACCATCATGGAATTCTGGATAGCCAGAATTGCGACCAATACAGCAACAATTGCACTTACAATCATAAACGGCATAACGTCAACCCCTTTTCCCTAACGATAAAGGCCTGCGGCTTTTGTCAGCAGCTTCTTCTAAACTGAAGCTCTGTCATCCGGCTTCGTTTCTTCCTGTATTTACATGCACTCTTTAATAGCTCTGGCCATGCGCTTTACGCCTTCCACGATTTTGTCGTCGGGCATACAGGAATAGTTCACGCGCAGGCTGCGGTCTGTCTTGTCATTGGGATAGAAAGCGTCGCCGATAACCGCTGCCACCTTCTGCTCGATGCACTTGTCAAATACCTTGCGGGCACTGACACCTTCCGGCACGGTCACCCACAGGAACAGACCGCCGTCCGGATGGGTGAATTCCACACCGGCCGGGAACTCATCTTCCATAGTCTTCAGGATGAGGTCGCGGCGATGACCGTACAGTTCCACAATTTCCTTCACATGGGCATCCAGATCATAGGTATCCATATAAGCATCGGCCACGCCCTGGTCAAAGTTTGAAGTATGCAGGTCCGCGCTCTGTTTGATCATCACAAATTTTTCTACGATGGCATGTGGCCCCGCAATCCAACCCAGACGCAGACCGGGGCAGAAAATCTTGGAGAAAGTGCCCAGGAAAGAAACCAGGCCCTTGGTGTCCATGGACTTCAGGGTCGGATACGCCGTTCCACTGTAACGTAATTCCCCATACGGATTATCTTCAAAGACCGGGATATCGTATTTGTTGATAACTTCCATGAATTTTTTACGGCGTTCCAGGCTCCAGCAAATGCCGGTAGGATTCTGGAAGTCAGGAATTACATAAATAAATTTGCATTTCGGAGTGGTAGCAAGAATTTTGTCCAGCTCTTCCGGAATAATGCCTTCTCCGTCAGTAGGAACTTCTTTAAAAACAGGCTGATAAGCGTTAAATGCGTTCAGCGCGCCCAGGTAGGACGGGCTTTCGCACAGCACCACGTCGCCGGGGTCCAGAAACAGTTTGCCGGCAAAGTCCAGACACTGCTGAGAGCCGGTGGTAATCAGGATATCGTCAGGCACGACCGGGGTACCGTATTTTTCCGTCATGCGTTTGGCAATCTTGGCCCGGAGGGTAGGACGGCCTTCGGTGGTCGCATACTGCAGCAGCTGCTGGCCTTCTTTTTCTACCAGATCGTGGGAAACCTGGGCAATTTCCTTCACCGGGAACAGTTCCTTGGCCGGCAGTCCGCCTGCAAACGAAATGATGTCCGGCTGAGCCGTCAGCTTTAACAGTTCACGGATTTCGGATGCCTTCATCCGGTCCATACGTGATGCGAATTTGTATTCCATAATAAAATCCCCTCTTTCATAATTATATATTAAAAATTTTATCACTTGGAAAATACAGTGTCAACAAAGAAAACGAAAAAGCACCGGAGATGTCCTTCCCTCTCCCGGCTCGCTACGGCAGCATCCGGCTTTGCTTTTGCTGCCTGAAACTCACCGATGGGACAAGCCCTTCCAGGACAATCTTCGGTGCTTTTTTATTTACTTTTTAACAATTACAGTAATTAATACATTCCACGGAACTTCATGGCCACAGCCAGACGTTTCAGCGCCGCGATATAAGCGGCAACACGCATGGACACCTTGTATTCCTGAGACAGTTCGTACACTTCCTTGAAGGCCTTAACCATCATATCGATCTGACGGTTTTTCACTTCTTCTTCCGTCCAGTAAAACCGGTACAGGTTCTGAACCCATTCGAAGTAAGACACTGTTACGCCACCGCCGTTGGCCAGGATATCAGGGACCACAAAGACGCCTTTCTTGTCCAGGATCTCATCTGCTTCCGGAGTGGTGGGGCCGTTAGCGCCTTCGCAGATGATGGTGGCTTTAATCTTTTTGGCATTCTCTTTGGTAATCTGGTTTTCCATGGCGCAGGGGAACAGTACGTCGACCTTCTGTTCCAGAACCAGTTCCTTTTCAATCGGTTCCGCATCAGGATAGCCCACTACACTGTGATCCTTGCTGGCAGCAGTATACTCAGCCAGTTTATAGGGATCGATGCCTTTCTTGTTGTAAACCGCGCCAAATACATCGGAGACAGCTACAATCTTCATGCCTTCGTCAAAGGCCAGTTTTGCGGTCCAGCTGCCAACATTGCCAAAGCCCTGTACGGAAGCGGTCGCGCCTTTTACTTTCATACCCTTTACTTTCAGCGCTTCCATTGCTGCGGTTACCACACCACGGCCG
>DOSQ01000018.1:4339-8514 GCA_003512125.1 Acidaminococcaceae bacterium | reverse complement strand
TATCGTTATCAGAGCCGAGATACCTGGACGCTGAAGCATATCAGTCTGAAGATGGAACAGGGTGAGATGGTTCTGCTGGCCGGTCGCAGTGGCTGCGGAAAATCAACGCTGATCAAGATCATCAGCGGACTGGTTTCGGAAGACGGGCAGGGAACACTGCAGGGAAGGATTCTGCTGGACGGTCAGGATATTACCTGCTGGCCTCCGGAAAAGATAGGGCTGCTGGCAGGTACGGTTTATCAGAGCCCTGACGACCAGCTGTTTGCCATGACGGTTGCGGATGAAGCCGGCTTTGCCCTGGAAAATCAGGGAATCGAGCCGGAGATAATTCAAAAAGAGGTCTCGGAAACGTTGCGGCGTGTGGGGCTGCAAGGCTATGAGAAGTATAGTATCCACCAGCTGTCCGGCGGGCAGCGGCAGCGACTGGCACTGGCTTCTATTTTAATTACGAAGCCCCGCCTTCTGATTTTGGACGAACCGGTAAGCCAGATGAATCCCCAGGGAGTCCAATCATTTATGGAACTGCTGATGGATCTGAATAAAAAAGAAAGCATTTCCATTTTGATGATTGAGCACCGCGTCAACGAGCTGGCCCGATATTTTGACCGTCTTGCGGTCATGAAAGACGGGGAAATATTATATGACGGGGTTATGGAAGAGGCCTGGGCGTTCCTGACGGATAAACCGGATCTGGGGCTGCGTGAACCGCAAAGTGTGAAGTTGGGACGCCTGCTTCACTTGTCCCATCTGACATCGGATAAAAAGGAAACAGCGGTTACGATTTCCAAAGAGTGTGAAGTAGACAGGTCTTGCGGACAGAATAGAAAGAAAAAACACAGTACCGGGAATCCGCTGGTCAGGGCAGAAAAGATACATTTCCGTTATCCGGGTGCAGAAGAAGATACGCTGCGGGGATTGGATTTTATCTTGCAGGAAGGGCAGATTACTGCAATGATGGGATTTAACGGTGCCGGAAAATCAACTTTGTTAAATCTGCTGGGAGGACTTACGGAACCTTCTCAGGGAACACTGTTGCTGGAAGGGATTCCTGTCCGAAAAGCATTGGGGAAAGTAGGATACCTGCTTCAGGAAGCGGACCTGATGTTGCTGGCGGATACGGTTACGGAAGAACTGGCCTGGAAAAACCGGGGAATGACGCCGGAAAAGATCGCTGTGATGCTGGAACATTTGAACCTGACAGCTTACGCCGGGGATTTCCCGCTGGCTTTAAGCAAGGGGCAGCGGCTGCGGGTCGTATTGGGCGCTATGCTGGCCAAAGAACCTCGCTTGTTATTGCTGGATGAGCCTACGACCGGGCAGGATGAAAGCAGCCTGACAGAAATAAAAAAACTCCTTTTGGATTTTAAGATGAAAGGCGGCAGTGTCTTTATCTGCACGCATGATATCGAACTGGCATCCCAGATTGCGGACCGGGTGATGCTTTTAGAGAAGGGAAAAATCCTTGCGAACGGACCGGCAGATGAAATTCTAAACGATCGGAAGCTGCTGTTGCAAAGTGGGCTGACGGTTCCGGCAGTATTGGATATTGCGGAACAATTGGGAATCCCTCCCTGTATCTCGGAAAAGGAGGTATGCAGTTATGTCCATGCGGCAATTATGGGAAGGAACTGATGCCAGAACCTGGGCCCGTGATATAAACGGGCGGACTAAACTGATCATATTATTTTTGTATGCGGTCCTCATGATTACGGTGGATAATCCGCGTACATTATTTGTGCTGTTCATGACAACGCTGTTGCTGCATCTGGCGGCGGGTACTTCGTTCTATAAGTGGAAAGTGATGGCAGTTCTGCTGATGCTTGGACTGTGGGGCAGTATGGTAAGCCAGGCACTGTTCTTTTCCCAGACTCCGCGCACGGCTTTGTTTGTGCTCATTCCCCCGGATTCTTCCCTGTTGGGGACGATAACGGGCGGTCTGTTTATCTACCGTGAAGGTATTTTATATGGAGCGGTACAGGGGCTGCGGGCGGCTTCCATGCTTTCGCTGGGTCTTTTGGTTTGCTGGACCAGCGATCCCCGGCAGCTGCTGAACGCACTGCTGGCCTGGCATCTGCCGCCACAGGTTGCGTTTATGCTGGTAACGGCCATCCGTTTTTTACCGGTGCTGGCAGCGGAAACGGGGGAAATCATTACGGCTTTGCAGCTGCGAAGTGAAACCCAGAGGGGACGTACTGCGATCGTACAGCATATTCCTTACATTGCCAAGCCGTTGCTGGCACGCTGCCTCAGAAGGGCACAGACACTGGCGCTGTCTGTGGTCAGCCGCGGATTTTTCTCCGCCAGGGTGTCCCAGGTCCGCCAGTCATGGAAAACCGCGGAACGGGCAGGTTGTGCTGCGTTTTTCCTTTTCACGCTGGCTGTGGTCGGCAGCAAGCTTTGCTATGTGTTGTCTGAACAGGGCCTGTACTTTGGAATACTCCGGAAAATTTATGATATATCAAAGATGTACTTATAATGTAAAAGACTGTTGTGTTGAATAGGGTTGTCTGATCGGGATTCAAAGTTAGTATTAGTTGGTGCCGTATGACTAAAAAGATAAAGAGTATCTTGATTCTGTTTTTGTTTGCACTCTCCTGTTGTGCCTTGTTCTGGCTTACTGGAAGCCGGACCCCCTGGACCGTTTTCCAAAGTACCGGGGGAAAGGACGGGGTGAGCGTTTTTCTGGGTGATATCCCTGCAGAAAACTATGATCGTATGGGCTTTACCAGAGCGCAGATACTGTATGTGGCTGCGGAAGATGCGTGGCTGGTGGGAACAGACAAGGGAGAACTGTTTCTGTTCGATATGAAAGGAAGACAGTTATGGAAACGCTCCCTGGGTATCGGGAAACTGGTATCCCTGGCTGTGACCGGGGACGGAAGGCTTGCCTACGTGGGGGAAAACAGCGCGGACGGCAATTTATATGCGGTCAATGTGCACACGGGTGATATCGAATGGAAATACAAGGCGGCAGATTTTATCGGTGCGGACACACAGAACCGGTCCCTGCCTGCCCCGGTACACATTGCTGTAGATAAGGCGGGGAATGCTTTTGTAAACATGTACCGGTTTGTGATGCATAAGGACGGCCGCCGCGGCTATACTGCAAGGATGATAGCGATCGATCCCCGGGGAAAATTTTTGTGGAAGTTCCCGAAGGATGAGGCCATTGACAGCTGGATCAACTGGTGCGATGTGAGCGACCGGAGCGGGCGAGTCGTAATCGCTACCAGTGCCTATGATTTTCATCCTGATATGAAATATAAAAAGACCCTGTATATCCTTAACAAAAATGATGGTTCTGTTTTAAATGAGACCTTTGTAGATCCGGTAAAACCTTTTCACAATACCGTGCTGCGGGGGAGTCCCACCTTTTCGGCCGACGGTGAATATCTGGCGGGTACCGGAAGCGACGGACGGGGATTCCTGTTTGATAAAAACGGGGAAATCGTATGGTGGCGTTTTCTCTCCAAACCTGCAAAGGTGGACGGATCCTGGATCAATGCATCCGGACGTGATGGGTATATCAGGCCGGAAGGTGCTATTTTTTCCACTATCAATACGTTTAACAGGGAAAACTGGCAGCTGCCGACCCCTGTGGAGCATCCCAGCAATAACAGCTTGTTCGTGTTCAAACTGGATGGAACCTACAGGTACCAGTACCGGGCTCTGGGGACGATTGAAAACATAGACTTTGCTTCAGAAAAACTGGCGGCCTGTTCCGTGGGGCGCAATGTAAGGACGCATGATTACAGTGCCCACGGAGCTCTGCTTTTGAATCTGGAAAACGGAAAGAAAGAACGGTTCTTTCACACAGAAGGACCCTGTCAGGCTGTGGCCATCAGCCGTGACGGGAAATGGATGGCCGGCGTGGAGGCGCCGGCGATGACACCGGAAGGGAAACTGATTGGATCATATCGTCTGCACATCTGGGATATGCGGACAGGGAGCTGACCTTTATGTTAAAAACGTTGTTTACCTATTATAAACCATACCGGCGGACGATGGGCGCACTGCTTTTTCTTTCGTTTTTTACCGCAGTGCTGGATCTGGTGTTCCCCATGCTGGTACGCCATATTATGGATGTAGAGCTTCCGGGGAAAAATATTGAAAATATATTCCGGATGATTGGCATTCTTTTCGCACTGTACTGCGTCAGCTTTATTTTGTCCTTT
>DOSQ01000018.1:0-4170 GCA_003512125.1 Acidaminococcaceae bacterium | reverse complement strand
TGCTGTCGCGTATCACCACTGACCTGACGGAAATCGGGGAACTGACTTTCAAAGGGCCTAATGATGTCATCATCTGCTCCATAACCATGTTGGGAACCATCGTCATCCTGATCTGGATGAATCCGGTGCTGGCGTCGTTTATTGTCTTGCTGCTGGTTGCGAAAACCGTGCATACCGTCTACATTAACCGTAAAATGAAACAGCGGTTCCGTGCCAACCGTGTGTTATACGGCGATGTGTCCGCCCAGGTTACGGAAGATTTGAACGGGATACGGCTGATCAAGGCCTTTGCCCTGGAGGAACAGGAGGCCCGCCGGTTTGCGGAGAAGTGTGCTGCGTATATTGCCGGCCGGCGTAAGTCGACACGTCTGGTTGCTTATTTTTCCGGCAGTGTTGCTTTTTTCAGTAACCTGATCAATGTGGTGATGATGGGTGTTGGGGGTTGGATGATTGCCACAGACAGGTTAAAGATCAGTGATTTTGTAGCATTTTTGTTATACGTCAACCTCTTTATGAAACCGCTGCTCCGCCTGACGGTGTTTGCGGAAATGTACCAGCGGGGCATGGCAGGCTTTTCCCGGTTTTATGAAATCATGCAGCTTGAACCGGAGATTCAGGATGCACCGGATGCGATAGACTGTAAGAACGTTAAAGGTGAAATTGCATTTGACCATGTGGATTTCAGTTATGGAAACGGAATCGTGCTGCGGAATCTGACCCTGACCATACGGCCGGGGGAAAAAGTGGCGTTTGTAGGGGAGACGGGAGCCGGAAAAACCACTATCGCCAGTTTGCTGCTTCGCTTTTACGAACCCCAACAGGGAAGGATTTTGCTGGATGGAAGGGATATACGGGAATATACCCAGCAGTCGCTTCGCCGTGTGATCGGTTTGGTACAGCAGGATGTATTTCTGTTTTCGGATTCGGTAAATTATAATATTGCGTACGGCGATACTTCAGTAAAAAGTGAAGAAATAAAAAAAGCCGCTGCGCTTGCGGCAGCGGATGAATTTATTGAACGATTGCCGGAACAATACGATACCTGTATCGGCGAACGGGGGGTAAAGCTTTCCGGAGGGCAGAAACAGCGTATTGCCATTGCCAGGGCCTTTCTTAAAAATCCGCCTGTCCTTGTGCTGGATGAAGCAACTTCTTCTTTAGATACTGCGACGGAAAAGCTGGTACAGGAATCGCTGGAAAAACTGTCTGCGAACCGGACGACCATCACCATCGCCCACAGGCTTTCTACAATAGTTAATGCTGACAGGATCTTTGTGCTCCAGAACGGTATTGTTGCAGAGACCGGGACTCATGAACAGCTGATGCACAAAAACGGGATATATAAGAAGCTTTATGAGCTGAGTGAAAAATAAAGAAAACGCTGATTACATGATTATACGCCGTCTGGCGTGAATATGAAGGATTATGCGTTCTCCGAAGAAACGAATTGCGTATGTGTTGTCAAAAATTCCGCTTATGCCCGTTCTTTTTCAAGAAGCTGTTTATATAATTTCTCCCGTTGGTCCGTATCAGTTAAATTTTTCAGTTTGCAATACACGATCCGGCGGACAGAGGCATCAATATCAGCCAAAGCGATTTTCCCGTCTTTCACGGCCTGCAGCGTGCTGCGATAAATACGCTGCTGCACTTCCGGGTTGTGACAGCTTAACAGTATGTCTGTTCCGGCCTGGGTGGCGATGATGCCGATTTCTTCCGGTGCATAGCCTTCGCTGACAGCGCCCATGTCCAGGTCGTCGGTGATAACAATGCCCTGATAGCCCAGCTGCTTCCGCAGCAGTTCTTTCAGGATGACCGGAGAAAGACTGGCAGGTTTAGAATCAAACGCGGGATAACGGATATGACCGGCCATCACCATGAACTGATGATGTGGATACTGGTCGATGATATGGCGGAATGGCTGCAGGTCTTCCTGCAAAATAGTTTCCTGTGGTACGTTCACGACAGATTTCTCTGTGTGTGGGTCGGTTTCGCTGCGGCCCATCCCCGGGAAATGTTTAATGGTAAACAGCACGCCGCTGTCCCGTAATCCGCGGCAGGCCTGTTCCCCGAATAACGAGACCTGTTGCGGCGCGGTTCCGTAGGTGCGTCCGTGCATACGGCTTCCGGTGTCTAACACCGGGGCAAAATCAAGGTTGAAGCCCAGTTCGCGAATGTCCTTCCCGGTGTTGTTTGCATGTTTGTAAGCATCGTCCGGTTTGCCTGCTGCGCCGATTTCAGCAGCTGGAGGCGCGGTATAGGCATGCTGTTTCATCCGGGTAACCAGTCCCCCTTCCTGATCAACTGAAAGGAAAAGGGGAAGGCTGTACGAGTTCAGGACCAGGTTTTGCAGGGACATGTTTAACGTTTTCACCTGCTCCCTGTGTTCCATATTCCGGTCAAACAGAATAACGCCGCCCACGTGCATGGAACTAAGCGTTCTTTTCGTGTTTTCTGTAAGCGTTGTCCCATCAATTCCCACAAACATCATCTGGCCGATCTTTTCTTCCAGGCTCAGTTTGTCGGTGAGGGCATCCGCCAGCAGCCGGACTCCTTTTTCCGTGGACCAGGTGTCCGCAGCAGGTTCTGCTGTTTTTTCTGTCTGGTTTGCTCCTTTTTCTGCGGCGCTGCAGCCGAAGAACAGGAACAGTATAAATATTAATGTAGCGCAAAGAGTAAGCTGCTTTTTCATAGTAGGCATTTTTTCTCCGGGTTTATTATAGTAGTTTTATTATATCACATTATATGGCGTTGCGGGGAGCCCGTCAAAAATGGTATGATAGAAAAAACAGCGACACAAAACGGCAAATGGTTTTCAGATGTAATGGGCGTGGAGGTGTGTGTTATGAAACTCCGGACTTATTATCTTCTGTCGTGGCTGAGCGGAATGATAACATTGGTATTTTCCATTGGCGGTGCCCTGGCATTTTTGACCTATCTCAGTACTCCTTCCACAGTAGACGGAATTGTCCGCAAAGGGCATATGAGCCTGATGGAATTTATCCTGCCGCTGTGCCTGATTGCTTTCCTGTGTTTTGTCCTGTATCTTTGCCTGTCGGTTTTCTGCCTCTTCCGTAAAAGGCGGGAAAAGGAACACCGGATCTTGCATTTTCTGTTAGGCTTGCTTTTATATTTGATTACAACAGCCGGAACCGTACCGTTATTGATACTACTGCTCAATTAGTAAATTGACTTTTACACCGAATTCTACTATAATCTATATGATATAACTAATATAGAAAATAACAGATTTACCTGACTGTTTATTAGCTGATTACATGACTATTATTTTGCAGGCTTCGATACTGCCGGAAGGGACGGTTGCTATGGGTGAGAAGTTTAAGACCTTTATTTCCTGCACAAAAGAAGATAATCTGAAATTGCTTGGATTTGTAATCGTGTTACTTGCCATTATAGCGTTCTTTGGTTGGTGATATCATTGTGTCTTTTTTGTTAAATATAAGGATTTACTATACTATATGTTGTTGATTTATGGTATAATAAAGCTGTAGAGGTTATTTATTTTGAGGATGCTGTTTTTCATACATTTTGACAGTAAAGGTGTGATTTAATGAAAAAATCAAAGCCTAATATTTTTGTATATATGTTAGCCTATCTCGCAATCCTGATGCGCTGGATGCGCCAAAGCACCGTTGGGAAAGTTGTTACGGCGGGTCTTTTGATCCTGATTGTCAGCGGTACCTACAATCAGTTAAGCGCGGCGCCTTTCTTTGCGGATAATGCCCAGCCCAAGCTGACGGAGACAGAGAAAGTTGAACAGAAAGGGCAGGCTGAGATCGCAAAGAAAGCGGAAGTGCAGAAGCAAAAAGTGGAAGAGGCCAAGGCCGCGGCACAGCCTGCAACGAGTCATACTTACAGCCTTGTGATTACCAAAAGCGCATACCGGATCTCCCTGCTGGATAACGGGACCCCTATAAAAGAATATAACTGTGCGGTAGGCCGTAATCCGGGGCAGAAGACCAAAACCGGGGACGCAAGGACGCCGGTAGGAACCTTTAAAGTTGAATCAATTAATCCGTCTTCCGACTGGGTTTCTGATGAAGACGGTAAAGGAGCTTACGGTCCGTGGTTCATCACCCTGGATACACGGGAACTGAGCAAGGGCGAATGGAACGGTATCGGTATTTCCGGCACCAACAAACCGGAAGGACT
>DOSQ01000138.1 GCA_003512125.1 Acidaminococcaceae bacterium | reverse complement strand
AATTCAAAAAACGGGTTGACAACAATCCGATAAGTATTTATAATTAGAAACGTGGTTAACCTTTGTTTTTGAAAAGGATAACATTACACA
This sequence comes from Acidaminococcaceae bacterium, assembly GCA_003512125.1. GTDB lineage: Bacteria > Bacillota > Negativicutes > Acidaminococcales > Acidaminococcaceae > Succiniclasticum. The sequence goes on along the minus strand of DOSQ01000138.1, from coordinate 8,019 downwards.
ATGGATGCTATGGATGGCTTAACCTGAAGTACGGTCTGTTTACCGTTCATGGATCCGTTGCGTGAATCATAATTTCGGAGATGATAGTAATGGAACAGATTTCTGTAACACCGGCACACCGTGAAACTGCGGCGGATAAGACCCGCAAACTGACTAAAATGGCATTGTGCGTCGCCTTTCTGGCGATTTCGTCTTATCTGGCTTTCCCGCTGCCCTTTACGCCGGCTATGGTTGTAGGCACGACCATTATCGTGAACATGACGGCGTTCATTTTAAAACCCAATGATGCGTTTCTTGTAGTACTGGCCTGGCTGCTGATCGGCGCCATCGGTGTTCCGGTACTGCCCGGCGGTTCTGCCGGACTGGGGCGTCTGCTGGGACCTACCGGCGGGTTCTATGTGTGTTTCGCCATTGCGGCCTGGCTGATGAGCAGGCTGCTGAACGGGTCCAACAGCTTTAAACGAATGGTTTTTCTGGGAATCGCGGTAGGGATGCCTGTCATTTATGTGGGCGGCTGCGTTTCCATGTATCTGGTCGCGCACATGGATGTGTGGGCTACGCTGGTGGCAGCGGTGTTCCCCTTCATCTTTGGTGATATAGTGAAGGTGCTGGCCGGTGCCTTCCTGGCAACACGTATTAATGCATTTTTGAAAAATTAAGGAGAAGCTGATTCAATGAGTTCGTGAACGGTTCCTTTGCGTGCATATGAATGGACCGTCGTCCTCTTGACAGCTGAAATTGACACTTCCATAGAGCTCCCGGTCTGGAATCAGGCCGGGAATTTTTTCAACAGGCAGTACTGTTTGGTTTGTCTGTGTGGCAATGCTGTGAGAATATTCTTGAGGAGACGCGGATGCAATGGTTTTGTACGCTGTCGGTCATAAAAGCGCCGGGCAGCGTGCATACGAATGAACCGTCGTTTACTTGACCGGTTACGAAATGGGGAAGAGTATGGAAAAGGTTTTTCTGATTGGAGGGCTGCGCAGCCACATCGGCCTCACGGGAGGCCTGTTTAAAACAGTTCCTGCGGAAGAACTGGCTGCGGCAGTTTTAGAAAACGTAATAAAAAAATATCCCTGTGCGCTGCAGGCGGACGGCCTGCTTTGCGGAAACGCTGTAGGCACGGGAGGGAATATTACACGGCTGGCAGCACTGAAGGCGGGACTGCCTTTGCATATTCCGGCGCTGACGCTGGATATGCAGTGCGCGTCCGCGGCGGCTTCCATCGAACTGGCCATGACCAAGATCGGCAGCGGTATGGCGGACATTCTGATTGCCGGCGGGTTTGAGTCCACATCCATGCAACCCACCCGCGTTTACGCGAAAACAGATCCCCGTTATACGGCAGAAGGTTTTACCGTAGCGCAGTTTTCCCCGGATACCACCAGCGCAAAAGCCATGCTGGAAGGAGCGGAACGGACCTGCCAGAAACACGGCTTTACCCGGGAGGAACTGGATGCCTTCGCGGTACGGAGTCATCAGCTGGCAAAAAAGGCCAGGGAAGAAGGCCGGCTGAACGATGTTATTGTTCCTGTGTATGACAGCGCGGGGGATGAAGGGATCCGTGACCGGATGAGCCCGAAACTGGCAGCCCGGATGCCGAAGCTGTTCACGGAAGAAGAAGTGAAGGCGCTGCTGACGGATCGTCCGGATTCGCGGCCGGTACGTTGTGCAGCTGCAGAAGAGAAAACAGTCAGGGACGGGGACCTGTTACAAGCAGATGAAATGGTTTATAAAACCTGTCCTGCTCATACGCAGGACAAGGCCGTTCCCCTGCTGACGGCGGCCAACGCCTGCCTGATGAATGACGGTGCGGCGTTTGTTATATTAGCTTCGCAACAGGCGGTGGAAAAATATCATCTGCAACCGGAAGCGGAACTGCAGGCCGGCTTTGAATGGGGCGTGGATCCGCGCTACAGTCCGGAAGGCGCCATTGAAACCGGTGATCGATTGCTGCAGCGCTGCGGTTTACAGCCGGAACAGATTGATGTGTTTGAATATAATGAAGCCTTTGCGGTGATCAGCGCACTGTTTGCCCGTAAGTATCCTGCGCTGGCTGCGCGTTACTGCCCCTGGGGCGGGGCACTGGCCTACGGTCATCCGTACGGTGCGTCGGGCGCGATTTTGCTGCTGCATCTGTGGCAGGAACTGAAACAGATGCATGGAAGGCTGGGAGTATTGAGCATCGCCGGCGCAGGGGGACTGGGCACGGCGCTGCTGGTGAAAAATAGTAAACTGCAATAGCAATCGTGGATGGTTTTGCGAGTTTTTTCCTTACAGCATAATAGACAACAAACTTTGATTACAATTACAATGTAATCATTTGGAGAACCTATGGATTACGTTACACTGTTACAAAAGTATGCAGAAAAAAAGAAGAACACGCCGTATCTTATTCTGAAAGACAGGCAGATCACCTACGGACAGGCTTATGAAGATGTCTGCGGGTTTGTTGCGCCGGAGTGGAAGCGGCAGTTTCCGGTTGGGTATAAGACCGGTGTGCTGATCCGGACACAGGATGTGTATCATCAGCTGCTGGCGTTTCTGGCGGTAATGGGGGCGGGGCAGATCCCCATCATCGGGCATTATGATCTTCCGGAAGCAGCGGAAGAGAAGCTGGTAGAACAGAACCGGATTGGTTTTGTATTGGAAGAAAAGGAAAACAGATGGATACTGCGGCAGGGCTGTTACGGACAGGAGGCTGCTGTTCCTGAGACAGATATGGGAGAGATTGCGTCGGATTCTGAAAACAAGCAGGAAGCGGCAAAGGCGTGTCCCGGTTTTATCCCGGTTCCGGCACCGTACCAAAATGCCTGCATGGGCGTATTGAGCAGCGGTTCGACTGATGTCCCGAAAGTCATGTACCGTACCTATGAAAGCTGGGCCGGTTTTATTCCGGAGCAGAACCGTCGCTTCCGAATTGACGGGGACGCGGTGGTCTTTGTGGAAGGCAGTTTCAGTTTTACCGGAAATCTCAGTATATGGGCTTCGGTTCTTTATGAAGGCTGCACGCTGGCTGTCAGCGATGTGTTTAACTGCCGTCAGTGGCTGGAGATGTTCCGGGATCTGCAGGTGCGTGTGCTGTATCTGGTTCCGGCCAAGCTGAAGATGCTGACGAAGTATCTGAAACAGGAATATCCATCCATGCAGATGGTACTGGCAGGTTCCCAGCTGTTAGGGGCGAAGACGGCGGAACGGCTGAAACGTTTTTTTCCGAACAGCGATATTCTTTTGTACTATGGGGCCAGCGAACTGGATTACATTACCTGGCTGGGCTATGAAGAAGTCCTGCGTTTTCCGGACAGTGTGGGCAAACCGGTGCCTGGCGTGAAGGTGTGGGTGGAAAACGGCCTGATCTATATTGATACACCGTACCATGTGGAAGGACTGCCGCAGCCCTGCACGTTGCATGATACAGGCTATTTTAATGAAGAAGGGTATCTGATCTTTAACGGGCGCGAGGGGGATATCATCAATAAAGGCGGCTTTAAGATTAGCTGCACGAAAATTGAAAACGCGCTGTGTTCTTTGACGGGAGTGCTCCAGGCCGTCGTGCTGCCCTATGATGACGCAGGGCGGGGGCAGGAGGCCGCTGCGTTTGTGGTCTGTGAAAATGCAAACGTGACAAAACAGGAACTGCGGCAGCAGTTGCGGAATGCCCTGATGCAGCAGGAAATGCCGAAGAAAATTATTACGGTAGAGAAAATACCGCTGAACAGCCGGGGAAAAACAGATAAAAAATTACTGCTTGCGATGCTGCGGTAGAGACATCCGTTCCGGATGCTTGTGTCTGCTGTATCTGTAATCCGGTGATTCGTTTCCTGCATATCAGGCAGCATCAGTCAGCTTTTATAAAAATTTCTTGACAAACATTATATAAAAACGTATAATACTCACGTTACGGAAGTAACGCCATGTGGTCCATTAGCTCAGTTGGCAGAGCACCTGACTTTTAATCAGGGTGTCCCGCGTTCGAGTCGCGGATGGATCACCATTTTTTTTGCCATTTTTCAGGAGATATAAAAAGCCGGACTGAAGCGGTGTGATGTTGCGCTTCAATCCGGTTTTTTCGTTTCGTTGGCTTCTTAACTATTACACCAGCGCCACATAGGCGTATGCCACATAACAGGCAAGTAACAGCCCGCCTTCCCAGCGGACGATTTTCATCTGGGTGTAGCCGAAGAGCAGCAGCAGCACGGTTGCCCCGACTGCCACATAAGCGTCGCTGAGGAAATTGGGAGCACAGGCAATCGGCAGGATCAGAGCCGAGGTTCCCAATACAAACAGGATATTGAAAATGCAGCTGCCCACCACATTCCCAACGGCCAGGTCTGCGTTTCCCCGGAGGGCCGCGGTAGCGGAGGTGACCAGTTCCGGCAGGGAGGTGCCCAGGGCAACGATGGTGAGACCGATTATCCGGTCGCTGATGTTAAACATTTTGGCCAGGGCTACGGCTGCGTCAACGGCGTAATCACTGCTGACCAGGATTACCACGAGGCCGATCATGGTCAGGGCTGACAGCTTCCATATGGAAGGCGGTTCTTTTGCAGCCGTTTCCACCGGATTTTCTTCGGCCGTTTCGGCTAACGTGCCGGAAACGGTAGCGCCTTCGGCCGAAACGGGATTGGCAGCGGATTCTGCCGTACTGGTGCCAACAGGATCTGCGGTTGCGGATGCAGGAGCCTGTTCCGGGGATTTCTGTTTTCCCTGACGGACAAGGTAAATGATATAGGCAATCAGGCCTGCCCATAAAATACTGCCGTCTGTCCGGGTGATCAGTCCGTCCCTGCCCATCCAGACAAAAAGAGCGGTCACCAAAATGGTAAAAGGCATTTCATACCGGACCGTGGAACGCTCCATATGCAGCGGCACGATAGCGGCTACCACGCCCAGAATGATGAAGATGTTCATGATGTTGCTGCCGATGACATTACCGATGGAAATACCGGCGCTGCCTTTTATCGCGGCGGTAATGGAGACGGCGGCTTCCGGGGCGCTGGTACCCATAGCCACGATGGTGAGGCCGATGATCAGTTCCGGGATACCGAATTTTTTTGCGATTCCTGACGCGCCGTCCACAAACAGGTCGGCGCCTTTTACCAGCAGGGCAAATCCGGCAATGAGGATGGCCAGCTGTTTTATAATTTCAAAATCCATAATTGCTCATTCAGTCCTTTAATACTTAGTGAAAACTTTCAATGGGAGCACCGTTGATCGGCTGGGGCCAGTCCTTGTGGGGACCGGTGATTTCCACGATCTTCGAGGCGGCGGTTCCGTCCCAGAGTATCTGGCCCTGCATTTCACCGGTCATCCGGAAAATGGTCTTCCCGCTGACGGAATCTTTAATGGAAAAGGCCGTAGGGGTAACGCCAAAAATCCCCGCGTTCCGGATGTACACATCGGAAAAGATTTGTCCGCAGAACACACCGTCGCTGTACATGGGCTTCCCATAAACATTTAAAGGTACGATTTTTGCTTTGACAGGCACCGTGATCAAATTTACGATCTCGTTTACTTCACGGATATCTTCATTGTGATTGTGGAAATAATACACATCGTAGAGCTGATGAGTGTCGGTTGCCTGGTTTTGATAAGGGAACAGATGGTTCAGGATCAGGGCATCCGTGGTGGATTCGTAAAAAAGATTCTTTTGGGTAACGTAACGGCCCAGATAGGTCCATTCCTCCGCGAAGGCATGGGAAACAGACAGTGTGAGCACGATCAGGCAGAGCAGGATGCGTTTCAGCATGGCGATCACCCCTTTTTCATGCATAAAATAACTGTAACAAACCATCTTAATTTAATGAGACGCTGATTAAATGAGCTTGTACGATGTTCCTGGCGTGCATACAGATTAATCAGCGTTTTCCTTACCAGTTACTTTTTAATTTTCTGCTTACAGTAGATACTATAGTATGATTAAGGCAATTTTGCAAGTTTTCTTTAGCCGCGGATAAATTGTGTATGTTTTTTTACACATTTTCCGCAGGAATGCACTCTGCTGACTGATAAAAAGTTGAATTTACCTGAAAACTATTTACTTTATTGGCGTCAGAGATTACAATGTAAAATATGCAGGTATAGAGACCCGGAAAATATGAATTTCTTTATCTGTATAAAATTTTAAGGGAAGGATCTGAGCAGGATGTTTAAGTTGACCGGAACCAGGATGAAGGCACTGACGGCGGCACTGTTGCTGGCGCTGGCTGTTGGTGTGGCAGGCTGCGGCGGCGGAGAAAAGAAAGCGGCAGCGCCTGCACCAGAGAAAAAATTCAAGGTAGGTATAGTCCAGCTGGTTGAGCATGCGGCGCTGGATGCCGCGAACAAAGGCTTTGTGGACGGACTGGCCAAAAACGGTTTTATGGAAGGGAAAAATATTACCTTCGACAAGCAGAACGCGCAGGCGGACCAGTCGAATCTTCAGAATATAGCGAACCGTTTTGTCAATAATAAAGTAGATCTGATCTGTGCGATTGCAACGCCTTCCGCCCAGTCGGTGGCGAACGCAACGAAAGAGATCCCGATTGTAGGAACGGCTATCACCGACTATAAAGCAGCCAAGCTGGTCAAGGATGCGGCAAAACCGGGAACCAACGTGACCGGTACTACAGATATGAACCCCATCAAAGAACAGGTGGAACTGTTGCAGAAGGTTGTGCCCGCAGCGAAAAATGTGGGCGTCATCTACTGTTCCAGTGAAGTGAACAGCCAGCTGCAGGTGGAGATACTGAAGAAAGAAGCGGCGGCCAAAGGGCTGACGATAAAAGAAGCTACGGTTTCCACCGTTAACGATATCCAGCAGGCGGCCCACAGTCTGATCGGCAAAGTGGATGCGCTGTATATTCCTACGGATAACATTATGGCTTCCGCCATGCCGACCCTGTGCAAAGTGACCGATGAAGCGAAACTGGCGGTCATCTGTGCAGAACCCGGAGAAGTGAAGGCCGGCGGCCTGATTACGTTAGGTATCGACTACTATATGCTGGGTGAAGAAACCGGCGCCATGGCGGCAGAGATACTGAACGGTAAAGCCAAACCCCAGGACATGGCGATCCGTTCCCAGAAAGAATTTAAAGCAGTAGTAAATTTGAAAAAAGCAGCGCAGCTGGGGATCAAGATTCCGGACGAACTGCTGAAGGGCGCGGAAGTTTTGAAATAATCGGCGCAATATGATATAATTATATAGTTTACGGCTGGACGGATCCGTCGTAACGAACGGATCCGTTCCTTTTTATATCATTACAATTAAGGAAAACAGGGGCCTTCCGTGTTTTTCCAATGTCACGGTGACGGGGAAAGCGGGCAAGGCAGTCGTATTTTTCTTAAGGAAAGAATTCGAGGTCAATGTTTTATGAGTAACCTGGCTGTGTCCACGGTGGCACAAGGTTTGTTGTGGGCTGTTATGGCTCTGGGCGTGTATGTAACATTTCGTGTATTGGATCTGGCAGACCTGACCTGTGAGGGCAGTTTCCCGCTGGGTGCGGCAACGGCGGCGACGCTGATGGCTTCCGGTTACGGAGTGGGCACTGCGATACTGGCGGCGGCGGTGGCCGGCATGCTGGCAGGAGCGGTCACCGGATTTTTAACAACGAAGATGAAGATACCTGCGCTGCTGGCAGGCATCCTGACCATGATTGCCCTGTATTCGGTCAATCTGCGTATCATGGGCAAGGCGAACCTGTCTCTGCTGGGGATAGATACAGTATTCTCTTTTACCCAGCAGTCATTGGGTCTGAATAATGCCCAGACGACCTTTGTGGTGGGATTGGTTGCGACACTGCTCATCGGCATCGGCATGTACTGGTTCTTCGGTACGGAAATTGGCGCGGCGATCCGGGCCACCGGTTTTAACCAGCAGATGATCCGGGCCCAGGGTGTGAACACGGACATGACCATCATTCTGGGACTGATCATCAGCAATGCCCTGATCTCCATCTCCGGCGCGCTGGTAGGACAGAACAACGGTTTCGCAGATGTAGGTATGGGCGTCGGCACCATCGTTATCGGTCTGGCGTCGGT
>DOSQ01000165.1:2603-3801 GCA_003512125.1 Acidaminococcaceae bacterium | reverse complement strand
AAAAAAGCATGAGGGAAAAACTGTGCTGATTGTATCCCACATGATGTGTATCAGCAGCATCCTGCTGACGGTTGCGGGAATCCCGCTGGATGAAATCTGGCAGCATCCTATCAGCAACGGCGCCCTGAACATTGTGGAGATCGATGAAAACGGTCATGCGGTCATTGCAGCCTGGAGTAAGGATGACCACATCCCGGAGAAGTTCCGGTTAAAGCAGCCGTTTGGCAGAGTCTGATGATAACGAATCGTGCAAAATAAAAGGCTTCCTTGCCGGAAGCCTTTTTAGTGTAACTTACTGTACATTCTGTTCCGGAATTCTGCTTTGTTGCAGAAAAACCGTATACGAAATATTAAATTTTATTGACAGAAAGGCAAAGTTGGTTATAATTTGAAATAATAGTTCTATATCATACTTTTTAAATATGATATGAGAAAAATAGGATAACAGAGGGGGATTTAGTATGTTTTTGAAAAAAGTTTCACTGATTCTGGCAACGGCTCTTCTGGCGTTCAGCCTGACGGGCTGCGGCGGCGGAGATAAGAAAGAAGAAAAGAAGGCGCCGGCGGCAGAGAAACCGATTAAAATCGGCGTAACCGCAGGGCCCCATGCCGAAATCATGGATAACGTAAAGAAACTGGCAGAAAAGCAGGGCCTGAAAATCGAAGTTGTGGAGTTTAACGACTTCGTAACACCCAACGTAGCCCTGAACCAGGGGGAACTGTTTGCCAACAGCATGCAGCATGCGCCCTATCTGGCAGCTACCCTGAAAAAAGAACCCAGCTTTAAATTAAAAGAATGCTTTAAGACCGTTATTTTCCCGATGGCTGTGTATTCCACCAAAGTGAAAAAAGGTGAGGCGATTCCCGACGGCGCTACGGTAGCGATTCCCAACGATCCGTCCAACGGCGGCCGCGCGTTGCTGATGCTGGACAACGCAGGGCTGATCAAAGTAAAAGATAAAACCAATTCGGTGACCGCATTAACAGATGTTGTTGAAAACAAACACAACTTTAAATTCCAGGAACTGGACGCAGCCGGTATTCCCAGAAGCATCAAAGACGTGACAATCGCCTGTATCAATGTGAATTACGCGCTGCCTGCAGGGCTGAATCCGTTAAAGGACGCCATCATTGTGGAAGGTGCGGACAATCCCTATGTAAACATTTTTGTTACAACGGAAAAGAATGTTAACGATCC
>DOSQ01000165.1:0-2495 GCA_003512125.1 Acidaminococcaceae bacterium | reverse complement strand
TGGACCACTTCAAAGGCAGCATTCTCAGCGCATGGTAACTACAAATTGCTTATAAACAAGTTCCCCAATTGCAGTTTGCGATTGCAATTGGGGAATCATTTTGCCGGAACAGTTCGAAAACATAAATTGCTGACCAATTTGTGCAATGCATTTGCATACAATGCATATAAGATAAATGCATGTAATAGATATTAAGAAAAGAATAAACAAGGAGCAGGAGTGATTGGATGCGGGCAGTAGTAACCAGAGTAAAAGAAGCGTCAGTAGTGATTGAAGGAAAAACAGCAGGTAAAATCGGACAGGGATTTCTGATCCTGTTGGGCATCGGTCCCGAAGATACGGACGCCATAGCGGATAAGCTGGCGGAAAAAATCTGTAACTGTCGGGTGTTTGAGGATGAGAACGGCAAGATGAACCTGAGCCTGGATCAGGTGGGCGGGGCTTTGTTAGTCATTTCTCAGTTTACTCTGTATGCTGATCTGAAAAAGCGCCGTCCCGGCTTTTCCCACGCGGCCAAACCGGAACTGGCCATCCCCCTGTATGAAAAATTTATGGAGACCTGCCGTGCCAGAGGCTTTGCCGTGGAACACGGGGAATTCGGCGCCGATATGCAGGTACATTCCATAAACGACGGACCGGTAACCCTGCTGTTTGACAGTGCGGAAATGTGACCGGCAGGCGGCTGCGGACAGATAACTTATTGCTTCTGCTGCAAAACCAATGCCTGTTACAAAACCAATGAAAACCGGCATCAGCTCCAAAGCTGATGCCGGTTTGTCGTAACTAGACCATTCTGTTTCAATTTATCAGGATGCATTTTCTTTTGTGCTTTCTTCAAATTCCGCGTCAATCGTTTCGCCGTGTACCTTCTTCGGTTTCGGATACAGCAGGATTGCGTCGTGGATTACTTTTCTGGCAATTTCACGGTTGCAGTCGGCAACCAGGCTTTTCATACGGAAAAGATCGAATAACCACCAGACAAAGCCGATGTAAATATAACATAGTGCCCACAAAAAGAGATTTTTAAACGGTTTGTTCAAATAGAAATAATGTGCCCCGAACAGCACCCAGAAAATGTAAGCAGAGGAAAGGGATTTTTCTTTTGCGGGCAAAGTCTGTATTACATACTGCTGCTGCTGTTCCGTCAGGTTCTGAATTTCCATTCTGGTCTGAGCGTCCATTGTTGTTCCTCCTGAATCGTTACAATGAGCGGAAAGCCGGCTGTGACAGGATATCCGGCTGCGAAGATGCTGCGGGCTGCAACCGCTTTCCGTGTGAGAGCGCATACTGCAATGTGTTATCGAGAGGGACCGGACAAGCATCTCTGCCGGACCAAGTTTATTATAAGGAATGTGTGAAAAAGTTTGTAACAAAAGTCAGGCAAAAATGTGAAAAAAATGTAACCGCTGCGATGCCGGAAGAAAACGCGTTCAGCAACTGCAAAGTATTTTTGTTTCGAACCGGTTTGTGATACAATAATACTGCTGATAGAATCTCGGGATTTTATCTGTACAAAGGATTTTATGAGGCAGGGGGAACGCGGATCAATCTTATTAGCGGAGGCGAGAAACGTGCACATTTATGCCATCGGGGACCTGCATTTTTCCGGCGTCCCTGAAACAAAACCCATGACGGTGTTCGGTGAACACTGGCTGCAGCACCGGCAGCGCGTGATAGAAAACTGGAAACAGACAGTATCGCCCGAAGACCTTGTGATCCTGTGCGGTGATATTTCCTGGGCAATGAAACTGCAGGCGGCTGCCGAAGACGATTTACAGGAAATTGCTGCGTTGCCGGGACAGAAAGTGATGCTCCGGGGGAATCACGATTACTGGTGGACCACGCTGGCCAAAATGAAGAAGGCGACAGACAACGCGTTCTTTTTTCTGCAAAATAATTTTTATCCTGTAAACACTGTAGATATGAAACTTGCCATCTGCGGTTCCCGGGGATGGCTGACGCCTGCGTGCGAAGGCTATAACCCGGAAACGGACGACAGCATTCTCCGTCACGAAGAGCTGCGGATCAGGGCTTCTTTGGACGCGGCGAAGAAGGAAGGCTTTGAAGACATCATCTTAGCGCTGCATTATCCGCCTTTTTATTCACAGGAAGAAAATTCTGTGTTTAAACAGATGATTGAGGAATACGGGATAAAAACCTGTGTGTTCGGGCATATCCACGGAGCAGAAGGAGCTGCATCCATTTTTGAAGGGGAACGGGACGGTTGTAAGTATAAACTGGTCTCCTGCGATACACAGGATTTTACACCGGTATTGCTGCGATAACCTTTGACGGTACGATTTGCCTGGAAAAGAATCAGGAGGCCAAAGGACAAATAAAATAATTGATAAAAATCCGTTAAATTTCAACGAAAAGTATTGACAATCCATTCCGTTTTAGTTATAATAGCTTTGCTGTTGAAAACAGCGATGATGTGACTCCGTAGCTCAGCTGGATAGAGCGTTTGGCTACGAACCAAAAGGTCGGGGGTTCGA
>DOSQ01000128.1 GCA_003512125.1 Acidaminococcaceae bacterium | reverse complement strand
CGCAGATAAACAGGATATTGGTGGTGTCGATCTGCAGGAACTCCTGATGGGGGTGCTTGCGTCCGCCCTGCGGGGGAACATTGGCCGTAGTCCCTTCCAGAATTTTCAGCAGGGCCTGCTGTACGCCTTCGCCGGAAACATCCCGGGTAATGGAAACGTTTTCCGACTTTCTGGCAATCTTGTCAATTTCATCTATATAAATGATGCCACGCTGGGCCTTCTCAATATCGTAATCCGCATTCTGAATCAGGCGCAGCAGGATATTTTCCACGTCTTCCCCTACATAACCGGCTTCCGTCAGCGTGGTGGCGTCCGCAATGGCAAAAGGCACCTGCAGGATCCTGGCCAGCGTCTGCGCCAGCAGGGTTTTCCCGCTGCCGGTAGGCCCCAGCATCAGGATATTGGACTTCTGCAGTTCCACATCTTTGTCTTCCGGCCGTCCGCTTCCGTAATTGATCCGTTTGTAATGATTATACACCGCAACAGCCAGCGTCTTCTTCGGTTCATCCTGACCGATTACATACTCATCCAGGATCGCCTTGATCTCTTTCGGCGTGGGCAGGCTCTTCAGAGCCTCCGTCTCCACAATGCCATTTTCTTTTTCAAACTCTTCGTCCAGTACTTCCTTGCATAACTCGATACATTCATCACAAATGTACCCGTTGCGCCCGGCCAGCATGCGCTTCACCTGGTCGCCCCGTTTGCCGCAGAAGGAACAAATCACATTACGGTTTTTTGTATCATTGGAAAAATTCATCTGTTTCTTACCTCAATTAAACTACTTATCTACTTTGTTACGCTTCCGGCATACGGTCCACGACCTGATCGATAATGCCATAGGCCAATGCTTCTTTTGCTGTCAGGAAATTATCCCGGTCCGTGTCCGCGGCAACGGCTTCCTTCGTTTTTCCTGTATGTTTCACGATTACATCGTACATTTCTTCCCGGATCCGCAGAATATTTTTTGCATGGATCGCAATATCGGAAGCCTGCCCTTCGTATCCGCCCAGCGGCTGATGGATCATTACTTCCGAATGAGGCAGGGCATACCGTTTTCCCTTTTTGCCTGCCATCAGCAGGATGGAAGCCATGCTTGCTGCCATTCCCACGCAGATGGTGGAAACATCCGGCTTAATATACTGCATCGTGTCGTAAATCGCCATGCCCGCGGTCACGCTGCCGCCGGGGCTGTTGATATATAAATGAATATCTTTGTCCGGGTTTTCCGATTCGAGGAACAACAGCTGCGCAATCACAACGTTGGCCACTTCGTCGGTAACCGGTCCTGTCAGGAACACAATGCGGTCCTTTAACAGGCGGGAATAAATATCATAGGAGCGTTCGCCCCGGTTATTCTGTTCAACTACGATCGGAACATAATTCATACAACTCACTCCTTCCGGATTTGTACTCTTCTTCTCTATGCATGTCTCAGGATAAAAGGGCTGTCTGCACGAACGCACAGACAGCTCCCCAGATTTACAGCTTATTTATTATTTTGCGTTGTCCAGTATTACATGAGCAGCCTTGTGGCGCAGGATATTGGCAAGCAGAAGGCCCATATTGTTGTTCTTGCGAATAATGGTCTTCACATCTTCCACACGGGCGCCGTTCTGGTCCGCGATGGACTGGAGCTGGGCGTCTACGTCGGCCATGTCAACCTGGATGTTTTCCGCTTTTGCGATGGCATCCAGCACCAGGTCGGTACGGACATTCTTTTCCGCAGCTTCCCGCTGGGCTTCACGCAGTTTTGCCATATCCATGCCGGTGTACTGCATGTACTGATCCAGGGTCATCTTGCGGCTTTCCAGATTCAGTTTGATCTCTTCCACCATCTGGGTGATGCGGTCTTCGATCATAACCGGCGGAACTTTCATCTTGGCATTGTTTACGGCCGTATCGATCAGCGCATTTTCATATTCGGTTTTGGCGTCCCGCTCTGCAGCTTCCTGCATGCGTTTCTTATAATCTTCTTTTGCTTCCGCAACGGTTTTGTAGCGGGTGTATTTGGCGATGTATTCATCGTTCAGTTCCGGCAGTTCCTTATGCTTTACAGCCTGGATATGCACTTTGAAGATGGCCTGTTTGCCGGCCAGTTCGGGAACGAAATAGCTTTCCGGGAAGGTTACGTCCACATCGGTATCGTCATCTTTCTTTAAGCCGATCAGCTGATCTTCAAAACCGGGGATGAAGGAGCCGGAGCCAACTTCCAGCGGATAGCCCTTGCCTTCGCCACCGCTGAAGGCTTCGCCGTCAACCGTTCCCGCAAAGTCGATAATCGCGAAGTCGCCTTTTTCGATTACGGTTTCGTCATCGGTGTCCACCATCTTGGCGCCGCGGTTACGCAGGTCTTCCAGTGCTTTGTCAACGTCTTCGTCGGAAACGCTGGCTTCCTTCTTATCCACATGGATGCCTTTGTATTCGCCTAATTCCGGTTCCGGTTTCAATACCACCTTAACTTCTGTTTCAAAGTCTTTGCCTTCCGCAAAGCTTTCAAAGGCTTTCTTTTCATCCAGCACTTCCGGATCGGATACCGGCATCAGCTTTTCCGCTTCAATGGCTTCCTGGTAAGCCCGGTTCACACAGACGTTGAAGGCTTCTTCTTTTACGGCAGCTTTGCCGTAATGCATTTCGATAATATTACGAGGCGCTTTGCCCGGACGGAAACCGGGGATCCGTACCTGGTTCGCAATTCTTGCAACAGCCTGCTTAAAGCTTTTGTCAACTTCGGCAGCAGCAACAGAAATTTTTAATGTGGCGTCATTTCCTTCTCTGGTAACACTCACGTTCATTTGAAAAAATCCTCCCTTAGTATATGTTACTTTTTTGTAATAACCCTGTAAATTTTGGGGTACAAAAACCTCCCCATTTTCACAATGCTACAATATAATATCACAACGTACTTTATTTGACAAGCAAACACAGAGAAAAAGCCTCTTCCAAAAGAAAACTTTCTGTGAAACCTGCAAAGAGGCCGGAGATTTGCCCGAAACCGGACAGTTTCTTTACGGCAGGGCTTTCTCACAATAAAAATTCTTGCAATAAAAAATCCCGGTCATCAGACCGGGATGGATTTGCATGGAGCGGAAAACGAGACTCGAACTCGCGACCC
>DOSQ01000039.1 GCA_003512125.1 Acidaminococcaceae bacterium | reverse complement strand
ATCTTCATTCAGCGTGATTCCTGATGGTTATCTGGGGTTTGTAGACGATAGCAACGGCCGTCACCTGGCGATAGTCTGCGGTGAAAAATCCGAATGGAACAAAGCCTGGAAGGGCGCGGAATACGAAACAGCGGATGAAAATAAAAAAATAAAAATAGGCCTGTTCCCCCTGAATCCCAACAACGCGGCACTGGTTCGCCGTCTGGTGGGCTGGGCGGCACCCTCTTCCTGCGGGGTAAACGGCATCAGCGTGGCCTTCAGCGACTGGCTGGGTGTGATAAACAGCAAGCTGCCCGATTTGTTTGTGCATAAACAAATCAAACCGGTATTGGTGGATTATACACCGGAAAACAGCGCTGTATTACAGCGGAACTTCCTGGAAGCGATGGACACTGCTACATGGAGTGTGCTGTCTTCCGGTTACAAAGGCGGCTGGGCAGCCAACGCGGCCGGACTGAAAACAGAAGAAGAAATCGTCAAGGCGCTGCTGTACGGATACAGCGGTATCGGTGTGGACTGCAGCGATAAGATCGACCGTTCGGTGGAAGAACTGAGCGTGGAAGAATCGGAAAAACGGTTCGGCGAATTTGATAGGGATTTTAAGGAAGCGATAGACAAATCTTATTTGGATGCGGAATTCCAGGTTGGCGATGTGAAAATCAAATTTGAAGAAAAATCCCTGCACCGGATGGTATTGGAGTTCGGTCAGGCCATTATGTTCCTGCAGAACATGTACAAGGATTATCTGGACGATACGCCCTGGGACCTGGACTTCGAGGTAGATCTGTCCCGCTGCGATAAAGCCCTGACACCCCAGGAGCATTACTTCCTGGCCAACGAACTGAAACGGGCTGCGGTAAAATTCGATACCCTTTGCGTCAATGCCAATATCTTCAAGAAAGAAATGGAAGCGGATATGGCGTATCATGCAGGCATTGCCAAAGCGTTTGACTACCGCATGAGTTTCGGGGACGCGGAGCTGGCATTTAATGACCTGGCGGCGTTGACAAAAGAATGTAACCAGCGGGTTAACTTTAAACTGACGCATGTGCTTTGGCTGGCAGCGCTGCAAACCATTGCCAGGACTGACAGCGCTTTGCTGAAACAGATAGCGGAGCGGGCCGGTCTGAAAGTTCCCGCCGTGGAAGAGCTGACCTTTGAAAAAGAAGCGGGCATCGCTTTTGTTACAGCGTATGATAAAATTTTAGGCAACGAAGAAGGTAAGGACAAACTTCCTGTCAAAGAAGCGGTGGAAAAGGAAAAAGACCTGTACGAAGAAAACCTGGCAGAACTGGTGAATACATTGATCCGTAAACTCTAAATCTGTTTTTATTTTTATATCATGCTGCGGGGAGGTGTTCTCATGGATGAAAAGATTGCAAAGTTAAATGAAATGATACGGGAATCCAAACGTATTGTATTCTTCGGCGGCGCCGGAGTATCCACGGAAAGCGGCATTCCGGACTTCCGCAGTACGGACGGCCTCTACAATCAGACGTACCGGTATCCGCCAGAAATGATCGTCAGCCACACCTTCTATGAGGACTGCCCGGAAGAGTTTTTTGATTTCTACAAAAACCGCATGCTGTTTCTGGATGCAAAACCCAATGCGGCCCATTTTAAACTGGCGGAACTGGAAAAAGCCGGTAAGCTGACGGCTGTAATCACCCAGAACATTGACGGGCTGCACCAGGCAGCCGGCAGTAAGACCGTGATGGAACTGCACGGAAGCGTGCTGCGGAACTACTGTGAGGACTGCAATAAGTTTTTTGACGTAAACTACGTAAAAAATTCCAAAGGCGTCCCCGTCTGCGACAAATGCGGCGGCCGGGTGAAACCGGATGTAGTATTATATGAAGAAACTCTGAATATGGATATCCTGGAAGCCTCGGTAAACTACATTTCCCAGGCGGACATGCTGATTATCGGCGGCACGTCCCTGGTAGTGTATCCGGCAGCAGGACTGATTCGCTATTATCAGGGCAACAAGCTGGTATTGGTGAACAAATCCGAAACTTCGGCAGACCGGAGGGCCAACCTGGTCATTCATGACAGCATTGGCAAAGTGTTTAGCCAGATTGTAGTGTAACTGTTTTGATAAAATAAAAGGAATTTAGGAAGAGCCGGAGCAGATGATACTCCGGTTCTTAGTATTTTTTGCTTGACATTTCTATTAGCTGGTGATAATATAATAAAGCTTGTGATAGAGCATATTTTACTTCTTCTGCTCTCCAGACAGGGGGAGCCGAAAGTCCAGAGGAGGAGGTGATTTCGTGAGAGCATACGAAGTCATGTACATCATTAAACCGGTTGAGGATGAAGTGATCGATGGCGTTGTCGCCAAATTCGAAAAGCTGCTGACCGATAATGGTGCTACAGTAGAAAAGACAGATCGTTGGGGCAAAAAACACCTGGCTTACCTGATCCAGGATTTGTCCGAAGGTTACTATGTACTCGTTAATTTCAAGGCTGAACCTGCCGCTGTCAAAGAACTTGACCGTGTAATGAAGATTACCGACGAAGTGCTGCGCCATATGATTATTAAAAAGGAAGACTGATTGAAATACTCAGTCTGTGGAGGTAACGAATGAACAAAGTAGTTATTTTAGGCCGGCTGACCAGAGATCCGGAAGTGCGCTATACCCCTTCCCAGAAGGTGGTTTGCTCCTTTACGCTGGCAGTTGACAGACCTTTTTTAAATCAACAGGGCCAGCGCGAAGCAGACTTTATCCCCGTAGTGGTATGGGGCAAGGCTGCTGAATTATGTGGAAACAGTCTCGCAAAAGGACATCGTCTGGTAGTGGAAGGCCGTCTCCAGATCCGCAACTTTGATGCCAAAGACGGCACCAAGCACTGGGTAACAGAGATTATCGCCAATAACGTTGAGTTTATTGAACGCAAGAGCGAAAGCGCCAACCGCAACCAGCAGTACGGACAGCAGTATCCCGGACAGGATGCCGGTGCTTCCGAATCTGCGGCTCCTATGGCCAAATCACCGATGGGCGGTTTGGGCAGCGAAGTTCCCTTTGACGAAGAAGTTCCGTTCTAAACAACAGGGAGGATTAAGCTAATGAAAATGCAAAGAGGCAGAAGACCGAGAAGGAAAGTTTGCAGCTTCTGCGTAGATAAAGCGGAGAGCATCGACTATAAGGACGTTGCCAAGCTGCACAAATTCGTAACCGAACGCGGCAAAATTTTACCCCGCCGTATTTCCGGTTGCTGCGCTAAACATCAGCGCGAACTGACCACTGCGATCAAACGCGCACGTAACGTTGCGTTAATGCCGTTTACTGCTGACTGATCGGTTTCAAGATCTGTACAATCAAGGTCCCCGTCGCAAGTGCGGCGGGGATTTTTTATTAAAGAACCTGCATGTCCCGGCAATGTTTTTAGCTTGTTTATTCTTGACCGTCCTGTAATCAATTTGCTATAATTATCCTGTATAGCTATGCCGTTTTTTAAGCGGTGGAAGGCATTGTGTCGCATAAACGGAAGTGCCGGCGCGCAGAATGGTTTTATACAATATTTAATTGCAGTATATCAAACAACCTGGAGGAAAGATCGACATGTTAGACATGAAGTTTGTACGGGAAAATCCCGAAAAAGTAATTGAAGCTGTTCATAACCGTAACGGGGAACTGAATCTGGATGAGTTTCTGGCACTGGATAAGGAACGCCGGGAAGTGACGCAGCAGGTAGAAGTGTTGAAAAACGAACGGAATACGGCTTCCAAAGAAATCGGCAAACTGAAAAAAGCCGGCGAAAGTGCGGAAGAAAAAATGGCAGAAGTGCGTGCCATCGGCGATAAAATTGCGGCGGATGACGCCCGTCTCCGTGAAATTGAGGCCCGCCTGAAGGAAATCATGCTAGCGATTCCTAACATACCTGCTGAGGACTGTCCTATTGGAAAGAGCGATGCGGATAATCCGGAAATGCGGAAATGGGGTGAACCCCGCAAGTTTGATTTTGAGCCGCTGTCCCATTGGGATATCGGAGAGAAGCTGGGAATTCTGGATTTTGAACGGGGCCATAAGATTTCCGGCGCCCGTTTTACGGTGTACAAGGGTCTGGGTTCCCGTCTGGAACGGTCTGTCATCAACTTTTATTTGGATCTCCATACGTCTCAGCACGGATATACGGAATTTTTCCCGCCGTTCATCGTTAACGCAGACAGCATGCAGGGCACCGGTCAGCTGCCGAAGTTTGCGGAAGATATGTTCAAGCTGCAGGGTATGGATATGTACCTGATTCCCACGGCGGAAGTGCCCATTACCAACCTGCACCGGGACGAGATCCTGAGCGGGGATGATCTGCCCCTGCGTTACTGCGCGTACAGTGCCTGCTTCCGTGCCGAAGCCGGCAGTGCGGGCAAAGATACCCGGGGCCTGATCCGCCAGCATCAGTTTAATAAAGTAGAATTAGTGAAATTCACCCGTCCGGAACAGAGCTGGGACGAACTGGAAAGCCTGACCAACAATGCGGAACATGCGCTGCAGCTGTTAGGTCTGCCTTACCATGTGGTACGGCTGTGTACCGGCGACCTTGGTTTCTCCAGCGCCACCACCTACGATCTGGAAGTATGGCTGCCCCAGGCGAACCGCTATCGTGAAATTTCTTCCTGCTCCAATTTCCTGGACTTCCAGGCCCGCCGTGCCAACATCCGGTTCCGCCGGGACGCCAAGTCCAAACCGGAATTTGTACATACCCTGAACGGTTCCGGCCTGGCAGTGGGCCGTACCGTTGCTGCCATCCTGGAAAATTACCAGCAGGAAGACGGCAGCGTAGTGGTGCCGGAAGTATTGCGTAAGTACATGGGATGTGACGTGATCCCCGTACCGGAAAAGAACAAATAAGTATCCGTATTGATTTTGAGACATATGTTGTGAGGCTGTGCGATATGCACAGAAAGGAATTTTATTGTAAGGTCTCCGTGATATATAAAGAGAGGTGACAACATGGCGGATACATCTGTAAGCTATAAGTGCCCTAATTGCAGCGCGCCCTTAAGCTTTCTGCCGGGACATGACAAAGTGACCTGCGAGTACTGCGGTACGGAATTTGAGGTCAAAACCATTGAGGAAATGTTCAACAAGCAGGAAGAACGGGCCGCCCAGGCGGCAGAGGCCAAAGAGGCCAAGTGGGATACCGAACATGCAGGCAGTGAGTTTACGGAAGATGAAAGCGCGTTTCTGAAAACTTTTACCTGTTCCAGCTGCGGTGCAGAACTGGTCTGCGATGAAAATACTATGGCTACGGAATGCTGTTACTGCGGTAATCCTACCATGATTCCGTCCCGGTTTAAGGGGATGCTGAAACCGGACTACGTGATTCCCTTCAAGAAAACGAAGGAAGAGGCAGTGGAAGCCCTGAAGAAGTTTTATGAGGGCCGGAAGCTGCTGCCGGATGCTTTCACGGCCAATAACCGCGTGGAGGATATCCAGCCTATGTATGTTCCTTTCTGGCTGTTCGATTCGGAAGTTACGGCATCGGCGGTCTTCAAGGCGGAGAATGACATGGTCATTGATACGCCGGATGCAATTATTACCGAGACCAGCGTTTACGATGTAGAACGTGTCGGCACTATGAAATTTGAACGTATCCCGGTGGACGGCAGTGAGAAGATGGATGATGCCTACATGGAAAGCATCGAACCGTTTGATTACAGCGAAATGGTTCCCTTTACCACGGCGTATCTGACCGGGTACCTGGCGGATAAATATGATGTTTCCGCGGAAGACAGCGTGCCCCGTGCAGACAAGCGGGTGGAACATAGTGCGGCAGGGGTGCTGGAGGGTACCGTAACCGGTTACCTTCGGCATCAGATGGAATCCTGCGCTGTGCGTAAAGACGTAGGCAGCGTCAAATATGCCCTGGTGCCAGTGTGGATCCTGACCACCCGTTACCAGAATCAGCCTTATACATTTATGATGAACGGACAGACCGGCAAGTTTATTGGCAGCCTGCCCTGGGATAAGGGAAAAGCAACCAAATACCAGGCTCTTGCCACGCTGATTCCGGCGCCTATCATCTATTTCCTTGCGAAATTCTTAATCGGTTGAGGGGAGGCGGCAGATCATGAAAAAAATTTTTGCGATTATGACGATGCTGGTTTCCCTGTTATTGTCGGTCTCCACCGGGTTTGCAGCTGCAACCTCCGGACAGCAGTATCCCAGTTTTGTGGACGGCGCAGCCCTGGTAAAACCGGTTGATAAGACGAACCTTTTGTCCAACCTGCGGCAGATTGAAACCAAACACGGTATCCGCTGTGCGGTACTGACGGTTAAGTCTACCCAGGGGATGAATATCAGGGATTACGCCCAGGCAGTCCAGGACCAATATTTTGCCAACGCGGAAAAAGGAAGCATCCTAATGGTCATCAGCATGGATAACCGAAAGTGGCATATCACGACGGATAAGACCATGCGGACTAAGATTATCGACAAGGTGGTTACCGGCGAGTTGAAGAATGCGTTTCTCAACGATCTGAAAAAAGGGAATTACGCGGCGGCTTTCAACAAGTATGGGAGTAAAGTCGATGAGCTGATGACCTATTATGAAAAGAACGGGGAAGCCTACGATCCGTCCAATGCATTCAGCTTTGGCGCGGCAGGCATTGCCGCTCTCCTTTCGTTGCTGTTCGGCGGCAGTGTGAAGAAGAGCATGGTGAACTCCATGAGCAATGTCACCAACGCTGTATCTGCAGGACAGTATCTGAAACAGGAAACCTTCAATCTGATTGGTCAGAATGACCGTTACCTGTACACCCACACGGCCGTAGTACCAAAAGCCAAATCCAACAATAGTAGTGGAGGCAGCAGCAGCGAAGGCACCGGCGGCCACGGCGGCGGCGGAGGCAGCTTCTAGCAGCGGACTTTTCAGATGTCGTCGTACAGGATAGTTTTGCTGAACTGTAAGCAGACAGATGAATATTAACAATTTTATATTACTGTGACACGGGGAGCGATTTGCTGAGAGGAGCCCAGGGGCTCGACCCGGAACCTGATTTGGATAATGCCAACGTAGG